>JBCBDH010000583.1:0-4407 GCA_038529855.1 Bacteroidota bacterium
GTCTTTTTTGAACAAGATCGTCGCCCGCGATTGGATGATGACAATTGCAGTTTGCTTGCGGCTACCTTTGAAGATGAGGTCTTTACTTTTGTCGATGGTGCCTGCCGAAAAATCTTCCGCCATTGGACGGTCATTGATTGGTGTTTGTATGAAGATTTTAACAATGGTCTCTATACGGGTGAATGGGAGTGGGAATGGACCCAAGTCATCAAGCTGCTCAATCAAGAAGGACCGACCTTTACGGATTGTACCGACCAAAGCTTCTGTGGCTACGGCGATCCAGATCATCCAAATAATACCCAATGTGTAGGCATCATCACGCTGGAACCTCAGATCGAAGACGACTGCAGCCCAGCTGAAGAATTGCGCATTGACTACAAAATTGATCTCAATAACGATGGCGACTACGATCTTTTGGGCTATTCAACTAATTATGGAAGTCTTTATCCCTTCCCCAATCCCAATGGATTGCCAGTAAGTTCTTTTTCTGCTACTGCACCCAATGCCAATGGTATCTATCCCGTGGGTACGCATCGCCTATTATGGGGCGCAGAGGATGGCTGTGGCAATGCTACAGTTTGCGAATACCTATTTACGGTTGAGGATTGCAAACCGCCATCTGCTTATTGTCAGGTTGGTGTATCTACCATCCCTATGCCTGCCAGTGCAGGTGGTCGCCTTGATATTTGGGCCAGTGATTTTGATTTGGGAAGTATTGACAATTGTACGGCAGCGGAAGCCTTGATTTTCTCTTTCTCTGACGACATCAATGATCGCAGTCGAACGCTAACTTGTGATGATGCTGGTCAGAATATCACCTATACCATCTATGTATGGGATGAGGCAGGTAATTTTGCCACCTGTGAGGTCGGGGTGATTTTGAACGATTGTAATGGGAATGGTCCTTTCTCCATCAGTGGTCATGTTTCGAATGAAGAGGGCTTGGAGGTAGAGGAAGTCGAGATGCACTTAGCAGGCAATATCAATGATATGACGATGACGGGTCTGAGTGGCATATTTGAGTTTTTGAATCTGCCAGCTAGTCAGAATTATACCTTGCAACCTGTAAAAGAGGAGAACCCCCTCAATGGCATTTCCACGTATGATCTGATCTTGATCAGTCGACATATCCTGGGAATTGAGGCGCTAGACTCTCCTTACAAATTATTAGCTGCTGATGTTAATCGCTCAGGCACCATCACCAATTTCGATATGATCGAATTGAGAAAGCTGATCCTGTTTATTGATACAGAATTCGGAAATAACACTTCCTGGCGATTTGTAGAAGCAAGTTTTGATTTTAATGGCAACCCAGCAAATCCATTTAGCAGCAGCATTCCAGAAGTCTACAGCATCAATGGCTTGAGTCAGGATGAGGTGGCTAATTTTGTGGCCATTAAGGTAGGAGATGTAGATGGCAATGCCTCTGTTAATAATCTGCTGGAAAGCGATGATCGCGAAGAGCGTTCGACCATGGTCTTTAGTGTCAAAGAGGAGTGGCTACAAAAAGGACAATCCTACGAAGTTATTTTTAAAGCCAAGGACTTTAAAGCGCTACTTGGATATCAATTTAGCTTGAACTTTGACCCTGAGGTTTTGGCCTTTTCCAAACTGGGTAGTAGTATTCTTCCACAGTTCAGTGCAGCTAATATTGGGACTCATTTATCAACGCAAGGTATTCTGACGGCCAGTTGGCATCCCAACCAAAAGGTCGATCTGGAGGAAGAGGAAATGATTTTTAGCCTGATTTTCCAAGTGAATAAATCAGCTCGCCTGTCTGATGTCCTAAGCATCAGCTCTGATTATACGCCAGCTGAAGCCTACCTACAGCTAGGGGAAGCGGAGCCATTGGAAAAAAGAAACATCGCTCTTGCCTTCCGCACTCCCCAACTTGAGACTGCTGATTTCCGCCTCTACCAAAACCAACCCAATCCTTTCCGCGATGAAACGCTCATTCGCTTTCAGCTCCCCACAGCTGATCAAGTGAGTATCCGCATCACGGATATTCAGGGCAAACTGCTCCTGCAAAAAACAGGATGGTACGAAGCGGGTTATCACGAGTTTTCGCTCAATCGTGCCGAGCTTGGTGTGGCCAGTGGCTTGTTGAACTATACCATAGCGACTGGAACACATCGCGAAAGCCGTAAAATGCTGCTGATGGATTGATGGAGCGACTGCACTCTCTCCAAGCTTCTACGTGTCGGAGTAAACCTAGTCTTACTCCGACACGCTACCATATCCTTACTCCGAGAGTAGCGCGAAGGGCTATTCTCCCTAGAAAATCCCTATTCAGTAGACATAAGTATGAACATAGAGCCTTGAAAATGCATTACTTTTATCTAGGCGGCTTGGCAAAGTGTGGCCTTTTGAGCTAAAATGGCCTATTTTGCTATATACCGCTTTTTGTAAAGCATATATTATTCGATAACTAAAGGCCAATAGTGCAATGACTAGAAGGGATATTACCAATATCAGCCCTGATGCAGAATTTTTGACCAAGCATTTGCCCGAAGGGCATCCTCGTGTCAAAAAGCAGAAGATTGGAGTTTTACTGCTCAATCTGGGTACACCAGATGCCACCGATTACTTCTCCGTGCGGCGTTATCTGTCCGAGTTTCTTAGCGATAAACGGGTAATTGATTATCCGAATTGGTTGTGGCAACCTCTATTGCAAGGGATTATTTTGACTTCTCGCCCCTTCAAAAGTGGTGCAGCCTATGCTTCGATCTGGGATGAGCGTACCAATGAATCGCCGCTCTTGGTATACACGCGGTCGATGGCAGAAAAAATTAAGGCCGAATTCAGCGAACAGCACGAGATGGTGATCGAATACGGTATGCGTTATGGCAATCCTTCTACAGCCAAAGGAATTAAGGCGCTGATGGATGCAGGTTGCACCAGGATATTGTTCTTTGCGCTCTATCCTCAATACAGCGCAACCACAACGGCTACCGCCTATGACAAAGCCTTTGATTACCTCAAGAAGGTTCCTTATCAACCCGCTATACGCACGGCACCGCCTTGGTGTGATGACGAAGCCTATATTGACCTCCTCGCCCAATCCATCCAGGAAAAACTCGATGAATTGGAGCGCCCACCTGAAGTGATGCTGACCTCTTTTCACGGTCTGCCCAAGCGCTATTTGATGCAGGGCGACCCCTACCACTGTTTGTGCTGTAAGACTTCTCGCTTGGTACGCGAACGTTTAGGTTGGCCAGAGGATAAGTGGATTACGACCTTTCAGTCGCGATTTGGGCCAGAAGAATGGTTGCAGCCTTATACGGATAAGACCATTGAAGAATTGGCGCATAAGGGCGTAAAAAGAATCGCCATTGCCTCTCCTGCCTTTGTATGTGAGTGTATCGAAACGCTGGAAGAAATTGCCATCGAAGCGAAGAATGAATTTCTGGAAGCAGGTGGTGAGGAGTATACCTACATTCCTTGTTTAAACGATCGCGATAGCCACATCAAGTTGCTGAGTGGGTATATTCGCAAGGAATTGCAAGGCTGGCTCTAGGGGTAATTGGTCTGTGTGACCTCTTTGGTCCAGGGATAATCTGGATTTTCTCTTTGATAGTGTAGAACAGCGTCGTGAACGTTGAGGAATTGTCTGTCGGTTCCTAACTTTTCCAGTAATTGATTTTGGGCCAGCGCATCTCTCACTGGTCCAATCAGCCCACAGAGGTATAGCTTTATATTTCGGTTGTTGAGAAATAGCTGAAATTGAGATAAGGTCCGCAGGCCACTGCTGTCCAAGGTGTTGATTTTGGAAGCATCCAGAATAACACAATCAATATTTTCTTCTGAGTTGTTGATAAAGGTTTCCAGAGTATCGGTAAAGTGAATCACATTGAAATAATAGAGGGCATTATCAAACCGAACGATCAGGCAGCCAGCGATGCTTTGGGCTTGTGGGAAGCGGCTCAGATTGCGATAGTAGTGGGAATTGGGTAGTTGGCCCAATAGGGCGACATGTGGTCGAGCATTTTGGTATAGGACAGTCAAAATGGCAAAGAGCATACCCAGGATAATGCCATCTCTCACACCAGCTAAAATCGTAGCGACAAAAGTGACGATGGCGATCCAGAAGTCAGGCCGATAGCTATACCACAGACTGCGAATTTCGCGATAGCTAAACAAACCAGTCACGGCCAATAAGATAATGGAGGCCAAAATAGCTTTGGGAAGATAATAGAACAATTCGCTGAAATAGAGCAGGGTTAGGCCCATAAAAAAGGCACTGATGACAGAGGACATTTGAGTTTGGGCACCGCTTTGGAAATTGACAGCGGAACGCGAATTACTCCCTGAGGCTGGGAGGGCCTGAAAAAAAGCACCCCCAATCTTGGAGACGCCATAGGCAATGAGTTCTTGATTGGCATCAAAGTAATTGGATTTGCTTTTGAC
>JBCBDH010000584.1:0-4406 GCA_038529855.1 Bacteroidota bacterium
TGCCACTCGCCAAGCCACTGGCCTGATTGCTGGAGCTGACATTGGGCAACCAGTTGTATTGGTAATTGATGCTATTATCTGTCAATGCTATAAAGATCGACCCATTGTCCTCTTCACAACTGGCATTGATTTTAACGATATTGGCAATCACAGGTAAAACACAGTCATTTGGACAATCACTACCTATGACCAAACCATCCGCTACAAGCGAACAAGCATTGGCATCACTAACCGTCACGCTGTAAATGCCCGCCTCCAAATCATCGCGATCTTCCGCATTATTATTTCCAGCTAAATCTGCCCAATTGTATTGATAGGGTGCGGTACCTCCGCTGGTCGTCAAATTGATCTGTCCAGCTGTTGTACAAGTCTTATCAGCCAATACCAAATCTAAACTGATTGCATCAGGCGACAAGACCTCAAAACAAGCTTCCCCAGCCAAACATCCCTGACCATCTCTGACCAGAATACAGTAATTACCTGGCGCCAAATTGCCATTGACCTGTACATTGCCCAGTCCATCCACAATTTCAGTGCTGGCTGGCTGGACAAAGCCCACATCAAATCCAAGATTAAAATCAATGGTCGCATCGCTTGTGCCCGCACAGGATACACTGGTATTGCCACCTGGGGAGATGATGTCGATAAAGGCGGCAGCCACGGCCTGATCTGTTAAAGTAAAGATTAGTTCAAAAATACAGGCTGGATTGACATTATCCGTGATGGATACTTGGTAAATACCTGCACTTAGATCACTTCGATCTGCTCCACTACCGCCATCGCTCCAAGCATAATTGTAATTATTGCTACCGCCATTGACCTGAATGGTTACCAATCCATTAGCAGCCCCACAATCTGGCTGCTGTAGAATATTAGCAGAGGCTTGCAGACCAATCTCATCAATCAATACTTCTACCACATCCGTACAGCCATCAGCTGGATCAGTTACCGTCACATAGCAAATACCCGCTGGCAATCCACTGACCGTACTTCCTGTAGCACCATTACACCAGATGTAGTTAAAGCTATTGGGAGAGAGGCTGGCCGCACCATTGGCCTGACCACAATTAGCAGGGGTACTTGAAACGACATCCACTACAGGGCCATCCAGATTATTGATCAAAATATTTTCTGTACTAAAACAAGTTGGATCATTGATGTCTGTAATCGTCAAACGATAAACACCTGCTGATAGATTGCTGGCACTATTGCTCGTACTGACATTGGGCGACCATGTATAAACATAATCTGATTCATCCCCCACTAAATCCAATTCAATAGCCCCATCTGTATTATTACAAGTGGCATCTTGGCTAATGATATTGATAATTTGAGGTGGCGTACAATTGATGATACAATTATCTACAAGCTGTAGATTAATGGAAGAGACACTACAGTTTTGATTATCCAACACCGTAACGCTATAGAATCCTGCGGCTAAATCTATACGATCCTCAGGATCAGCATTACCTGGCAGGTCTTGCCAATCATAAGTATAAGGCGCTGTTCCTCCTGTCACATTGAGCATAATCATCCCTGGGCTATTGCACTCGCGGTCAACAATAGCTATGTCTAAATTGATCGCATCAGGTTCGATGACTTCAAAACAAGATTGCCCAGCAACACAGTTATTGGCATCGCGAATAATGACACAGTAATTGCCTGGGCTCAGGCTACCATTATTTTGTAAAATACCATTGGCATCGACAATCTCTACAACTGCTGGACCAGGGAAGTTGCTATTGGTGGTAAACTGCACATCTATCTCTCCATCGTTGGCTCCTGCACAGGAAATGGATACTTGTGCTGGAATGGTGATCGTCGCTTCGCTGACTGCATCCTGTAGGCTGAAAGTGATGCTCTGCTCACATCCAGAGCCATTGTCTACTACCGTAACCGTATAAGTTCCAGCCGCCAAATTATCTTGTGTAGGTCCAGCCCCCCAGCTGTAGCTGTAGTTATTGGTTCCGCCACTAACCAAGATGGTAGCTGAGCCATTGGCCTGCTGGCAGCCTGGGAGGGCGTTGATCTGGACAGCGAGTGAAAGTGGATTATTGCTATCAATACTTACCATAACGACGTTGATACAAGTACTTGATCCGTCGCTGATGGTGACGTCATAGTCACCAGCCGCTAGGTCATTGCGCTCTGGTCCAACAAATAGATCTGCCCAAGTGTAGGTCAGGTTTGTTGGAGAGAAGGAAGCAGCGCCATTGGAAGCCAAACAAGTAGCAGGAACCGTAAATAGATTGGCCTGTGGGCCATCAATATTGCCTACAGTGAAGCTCGTGATGGTGAAGCAATTGGGTACAGAGGGATCAGTAATGGTGACGGTGTAATCGCCTGCTACCAGACCAGTGGCCTCATTGGTATTGCTGACATTGGGTGCCCAGATGTAATCGTATTGGAAGGGGCTTCCAGCCAGTTCAATGGTCACTTGTCCATCTGCATTATTACAACTGGCTTCGACAATGATCAGATTGGTAACGGTGGGTTCAATACAAGTTCCCTGGCAATCAGTTCCCGTCAAGCGAGTCACCGCCAAGGGTTCTGTTAATTCAAAACAGCCTGATAATCCAGCTAAGGTCTCCCCTACTGCCAATCCATCCACTGGCCCATCAAAAGCAAAACCATAAACCAATACAATGCCTGGTCCTGAGCCCTCAAAATTAATTTGATTATTGGTGGAAAGAGCAAGGATTTCTGCATTGGTATCCGTGATAACGAATAGGTAATTTCCTGTATTTCCACTCACCAATACCTCAAATAAATCTGCTTGTCCATCATCCACACAGAAAGTATTAGGACTATTGCTGGAAATCATCCCTGCCATCACCTGACAACCCGTATTACAATCGTCTTCTACCATGAGATTGGGAAGCACCACTTCGCAATTTCGGCCATCCGTAATGGTCAAAGCATAAGTACCAGCCGCCAGATCACTTCTGTCGCGTTGATTAAAAGCACCAGGTATATCTGCCCAATCATAGATAAAGGCACTGTGACCTCCTGTAGCGACTAAACTAATCGCTCCTAATGCTGTACAGCTGGCAGGTGTAGCAAAAATATCTACAACGATTGGATTTGGTTCGATGACTTCAAAACAAGCCTGACCAGCTAGGCAATCATTGGCATCGTACACCAACACACAATAATCACCAGCCCCCAAACTACCATTATTGACCACCGTACCAGCGATGTTTTGGATTTCTTCTCTGAGTGGGAAGGCCAACCCTGGCTGAGGCGTTAAGGTATAGCTCACAAAGGCGTCCTCATCGCCTGCACAAGTTAATAGTCGAGTAGAGGGCAGGTCGATATCTACCCCAGCAACCTCTTCTGTTACAGCAAAGGTAATCGTCGTTTCACAACCAGCATTATTATCACTGATCACGACGTGGTAAATTCCAGCAGTCAGATCATTTCGCGTAGCGCCTCCAGCCCAACTGTAGCTGTAATTCCCTGTTCCACCACTTACATTGATCGTTGCGGAACCATTGGCCTGCTGGCAAGTTGCTGGACTATTGAGGGTTAGGGTTGCCTCCAAATTGTTTTGGCTGCCCACTTCTACTTCCAATACTGTACTACAGCCTTGGGTATTATCCGTTGCGGTAACCAAATAGGTGCCTGGAGCTAAATCATTTCTATTATTGGTCATGGTATTGTCCTCCCACTGGTAAGTGAAAGCGACTGGATTGAGCTGAGCTGTACCATTGGCCTGCTGGCAAACGGCAGCGGTTGTTAGCGCAATTGGGTCAGGACCATCGCTATTACCTAGTGCAAAACGGATGACCTCAAAACAGTTGGGATCATTAATATCAGCAATGCTTACGGAGTAGCCACCACTTGGCAGATCGCTGCGAATATTTCCTGAAGCTGTGCCTATATTGGGAGACCAGTTGTAGGTATACGCGGCATTATCTCCCGCCATTTCAATGCGCACTTGCCCATTGGCTTCTCCACAAGTCGCTGTAAATTTGACGATGTCTTTGACTTTGGGAAGCGCACAATTGGCCAGACAGTTTTGTCCAGTCAGGCGATTGACGACAATGCTATTACTCAAGGAGTAACAGCCTTCTAATTCATTGATATCTTCCCCACTTTCCAATCCAATAATCGCTCCTTCATAGGCAACACCGTAGAACATGGCCAGCCCACCACCTGTACCTTCAAGGTCCATAGCGGGATCATCAGATACGCGTTCAATCCGTCCATTGGCAGAAGTCAATGCATATTTGTAATTGCCATTATTTCCATTGACTTCAATCTCGATCATATCCATCTGTCCATCATCCACACAGAAAACAGAAGCGCTGTTGTTTCTAATTGTTCCTCCTTCAGCTGTACAGCCTAGTGGACAGAGGTCTTCGACCAAAACATCATTGACGGCTAAGGTACAGCCATTGGTA
>JBCBDH010000585.1:0-4375 GCA_038529855.1 Bacteroidota bacterium
TTGGCTCAATTTTACATCAGGATTTTGGGCCAATTGATCACACCAGTTTTTGACATCTGTTGAAGTAGAAAGCTCCTGAGCAGCTACCCAAAGTTTTTGAGGACCAAGGTTGAGATTGAGAATCATATCAACACTGTCAGGGGCCCATTGCATTTGGGTGCTGTCGAGTTTTTGCCAGGTCTTACCATCTTTACTAATTTTGGGCCAGTAGCGATGTTTGTAATCCGTATAATCCAAGACCAATTGGATGCGACGATTATCATCTGACCAAAGTCGAAAGGCATACCAGGGACTAGAATTAATAGGGCTATTTTCGGGAAGGATGACCGCATGGAAGCGGCCTTCTGCATCTTTATTAAAGGCATTCAACCGCGCTGCATCAAATTCATTGTCCGCATAAACACCATCTATGGCATAGGTCTTCTTTTCCTGTATTTCGATTGGACGGGTACTGGTATCTACTGGACGGGGGAAGACCAAATCTTTAGCTGTATAGTTGGTACAAGAGGCAATGGCGAATAGACCGACCAATAGGCAGAGCGGTAAAAAGGTGTTGTTCATCGTTTTGTTTTAAAAAAGCTCTTGATAGAGCCTTCAACTTAAGGATTCAAATGCATTATTTTACGAATATACTGATCATTTAGTCGAATCCAATACATTCCAGCGGGCCATTTGGAGAAATCCAATGCTTGACGAGTACTCCTCATGCGAAGGCGCTCAAGGGATCGCCCCTGAAAATCCAATACCTCTAAAGTACTGCCTTTCTGCGCTTCAATGGTTAATTGTCCTTGTACTGGATTGGGATAGAGCTGCCATTCAGGTATGGTGTGGAGGTCTGTGGTAGAAACAATGAAGCTGTCACAACTAGCTGGCGAAGGAAGTGGTTCCAACTCCAAGGGAAGACCAGGTTCTAATACCTTTCCATCAAAAGCGGGATAATCACTGGCATAGCGATAGGCGCGAAAGAGTTGATTATTAGGCGGCTGGTCGCCTTGGCTGACTGGGCCGTTGATACCAACTGGATTGATGTATTCCCAAAGGATTTGACCGTCAGGGGCAATTTCAAAAAGTCGGCCATGTGCCCCTTCACAGATCAAGGTATGGCCATTGGGGAGACGCTGTGCGCCAGAAATATTTCGGGAATAAAAATCGAAAAGACTGGGGCTAAAGTAGGTCCAAGCTACATTCTCAGGGGCAAAAGCCGCTTCTCCATCAATGGTATATTGGCCTGATGGGTCGATAGGCGGTTCGATGATATCTACACTTGAATAGCTACCTCCTGGTCGACCAATTCCATTATTGAAGATCATTATTTGATCTCCATCTGGATAATCAGCGGGAATCCAATGAGCATCGTGTTGGCCATACAGGGTTCGATCAGCGGCGCCGCCTCTGCGATAGGCTTGGGGATTTCCCCAGCGATAGAGCAGGTCGCCGCCTTTGCCATATTTTCCTCCACTGTGACTCGCTGCTTCCTCAGTGGTCGTACTGTGGTCAATTACCCAGATTTCGCTAAAATGTCTGGAGCTAAGGACAATCTGATCCAGCTCCGCATTGTATTGAACGGCATTGATATGAAGCCAATCTGCACGAGCCGTGGGGATATTACCGTTGATCGCTCCGTCAAAATTGACATCAATTAATTCAGGATGTTCAAGGATATTGCCATAATTGGCCTTGGTAGAATCGTGATCCTGAATCAGATGATCCCAGGCATACCATTCCCAAACGATTTGCGCAGAATCCGAACCCATGGGGGCTATTTCAATCAAATGATCTGGCCAGAAGGAGCTGCCTAAGTTGAGCGAATCGCGCCCCGCGGCAATGGCCGCTTCGCGGGTTCTATAATCCCAGGCTACAATTAGGATATGACCATTGGGGAGGTATTCGACATCGTGATGTTGGTGAAATAGATCAGAGGCATAATCGAATTTCCAAAGTAAGTCGCCTTCCCAATTCCACAATTCTACCCCACCACCTACCCCCCCTGCTCCAAAGATTGGTGTAGACAAACGACGCGTGCGCAGCAATTGGCCATTCTCCAAAAGATAGACCGACAAACCTGGTGTCCCATTCCCTACCCAGCGATGAACCTCTCGCCCACAAGCATCAATCAAATAAGTTTCGTTGGAAGTCGTTGGAGCAATTAGGGTATAGCCATCGTGGTTGATCGTAGAATCGTATTGGATCAAACCTACGGTGATTTGAGCAGTAGATAAATTGGCCAGTAGCCCTAATAAAGAAATTGTAAAAAGCTTTCTTAGAAACATGCTCAAAGATAAAATTTATTCATATTTGAGCTTGCTCAATAGCCGTCAAGAAGCGATTTTACTTAGTCCTCTTGATCGCGGCCCTTCTTTTCATAGTAATCCAATATCTCTTTTCTCAGCTCCTTACCTTTGCGGAATAAGGCAATACCAATTAAGAATGCCACCAGCATCACTAGGGTAATAAAAGTGAGTGGAAGGGAAAAAGACCCAAGGATCGTCCCAAATAAGCCAATACTAAAATACCATAAAGAACCGCCCAGCAAAATAAGCCCTACAAAGCGAAAAAACCTGGACCAACGCGTCTTCAAGGCCCATTTATCGACAATAGCTACATCTGTCACATCCTCTGGTAGATTGGGATAGGCTTCATTAATCATGGACACCACCTCATCGTTTAAGGCTTTTGGATTTTTGGCATTTCGAAACCACAAGGGAATACCAATAAACAGTAGGATAATAAAAATAAAACCAGGCGTACCCAGGCTAATGCCACCAAGGGTAAGAAAAATCGAAGATGGAATAGGACTGATCAAGAAGCGAATAGACAGGGTGGTCATTACAATACCTACTGATCGCCATGTCCTACTTTTTCCCCTTCGTCTGGCCTTTCTCATTTGCCGCCGCTGTTGTCGAAGTTCTCTTCTACTTAGGGTCTTTTGTGGGTGTTCTGCAAGCTCTTCTTTAGGAGCATTGATCTCCTTTTGATTGCTCTTTTTGAGCTGAACGGGCGGGACAATCGCCCCAATTGGACAAAGGAATACAAGGTAATTGAAGAGTATTAAGAGGAGTCGTATTTCTAGCTTCATATTCTATTCTTTAGCCGTATTAATAGGTATAAGCGGACGATTTATTACACAAACAATTTTGATTGGGCACTTAGTCCTCTGCTGGCTTTTCATAGGATGCAATAATTTCGTCTGTAATATCCTTAGCTTTCAAAATCAAAGAGAAAGATAAGCCAATGGGAATTAGCATGAGCAAGGTAATCAAAGCAACTGTAGGCTGAAAACCCAATGCCCTGGTAAATAAAAGTCCAAGAATAAACAACCATAAAAAAATCGCGCATAGCCCGTAGCCCAAATAGCGAAGTAGCTTAGCTCGACGGATTTCTTTTTCCCACTGATCTACAACCGCTAGGTCTGTTATGTCTTCAGGTATTTCAGGATATTGTTGATTGATCATAGAAACCGCTACATCATTGAGGTTCATCGGTTTTTTTTCATTTTTCAACCACAAGGGGAGTCCAATAAAAAGGAGAATGATGGAAATAAATCCAAACGGCCCAATACTTAATCCACCAAGACTCAGCACTGCTGTACTGGAAAGCGGTGTAAATACTAAACGCAGCGCAACTAGAGAGAACACCACCCCTACTGTTCGCCAAAACTTTCTTTTATTTTTCTTTCTTCGTTTGGCTTTCCTAGCTTGTCGCTTTTGCTGGCGAATTTCTTTTCGATTTAAGGTCTTTTTCGAATAGTCAACTCGCTGTTCGCTCGAAGCGCTTCTTTCTTTCTGGCTTACTTTTTTGAGCTGCACGGGAGGCGCCTCTGCTCTAACTGGGCTGAGGACAACCAAATAACTGAAGACCAATAAGAGAACTCGTATGTCTAGCTTCATATCTTATTATTGAGGAGCTTTTCAAAGAATGTATTAACCATCTGCTGGCTTTTCATAAGAAGCAATGATTTTATCTTTAATTTCCATTGCTTTCAATACCCAAAAAACAGCTAAGACGATAGGAAGAATCATTAGCAAGGTAGGTAAGACAACTATCAATTGAAAGCCAGACGCCAAGCTAATCAGGGCTCCCAAAGTAAATGCTGGCAAAAAAATCGCGAGTAGGCCGTAACCAAAGAAACGGAGTAATCTGGATCTACGGATTTCTTTTTCCCATTGGTCTACAATAGCTACTTCTACTACATTATCTGATAGGTCAGGGTATTGTTTATTGACCATAGAAACCGCTTCCTCATTGAGTTTTATTGGCTTTATCTCATTTTGCAGCCACAGTGGAATTCCAATAAAAAGAAGAATGATAGCAGACAAACCGTATAGCCCAATGCTAATCCCTAAAATACTGATGGTAAATGGGCTAGAAAATGGCG
>JBCBDH010000586.1:0-4353 GCA_038529855.1 Bacteroidota bacterium
GGGGAATTCATCGGCTTCTTCCAGGTCTTCTTTGGGAAGTAAGGATCGAATAAGGTCGGCAAACTGACCGGCAGAACTGCTTTTATTTAGATCGTTTACAAGAGGTTTGGCTTGGTCAATAATGTTAGTGGCGGCGGTATTATCCAGGAAGGTATTCAGCTCTGCTAATTGTTCAAGAATGGCTGCTTCATCTTGACCGCTCCCCACACTCGCTGCCCCTCCTGGGATCAACTCCCTATCAGTAAACTTCATCGAAGGCCAAAAAATACCCAGTATGGCGACTTTTCGACTGGGGAGTTTGGAAAAGCTTGGCTGTTGGAGGACGCTTCGCATTTTTTCAGCCATCTGCTCATAAAGTTCGCGAGCATCTTTAATATTATTGTTCCAACCATGAGAAATAACCATTAGATCACTAATGGATTTTTGCTGAATATGTTGGATCACATCACTTGCTTCGTTGGCATCGACCATATGCCCTACTTTGTTAAATTGTAGTTCGAAGTAAGGGAATCCAGATAAATTAGACATTGTTTTTGGTTTTTTTGAGTGAGGAGAATTAGACGGATTGTATGGCTCGCATTAAGTCGACGAGCCCATGGCCTTGAAAATAGCGTTCGCGATTTAAATCGGTAGCCGTTGAGGTAAAGATTTCTTTGACTCGAATAGGATTATTGATGAATTCTCGACGGACAGATAAAAAGGCGGCAATGACGCCAGAGACATGAGGAGCGGCCATACTAGTACCACTGCTTTCTTTGTAATGATGAAAGTCTTTGCTTCCTGGTTGAGCATCCCCAACACGGGCACAAGAAATGATCTTTTCGCCAGGTGCGACCAAATCGGGTTTGAGGCGCCCATCACCTGTCGGCCCTTTTGAGGAGAAAAAAGAGACCCCATACACATGTGGCATATCTCGGTGTGTCGCTCCTACGGTGATGGCTAATTCTGCATTACCAGGATCATTAATGGTCAGTGCCATTCCCGCAGATACTACCCCTTTTTCTCTGGATTCAAGATAGCCATATCCCGTATTCCCCGCTGCTACAACTACGACGACTCCCGAACGCACCAAGCGATTGACTTCTACACATAGTGGACTTTGCCCACAGGCAAACCATTCTGGATTAAAATTATAACCCACACTCATATTGACGCCGTGAATATGCAGATAGCGGCCATGATTGTTCATCTGTTGTATGTAACCCATGGCGGCAATGAGGTTGCTGGTTTCTCCTCTTCCTTCGGCATCTAATACCTTTAGGCTCAGTAGTGTACAATGAGGAGCCATGCCTGACATCAATTTTTTGGTGGATTTATATATAGATTCTACGACGCCACCACTTTTATCTCGCTTTCGGTTTTTGGTCCAGATAGGCTTTTCAGGGCTCGCCTTCATTTCGCCAGCGATGATCCCTGCCACATGGGTGCCGTGGCCATTATCATCCTCTGGGGTGGCTATCTCTTCAGGATCCTCCTTGGTGAAGTCCCAGTGACTTAATTGTTCGGGGAGGTCCAGATTATGATGAGTCTTAAAATGTTCGTGATTGCCATCAATACCTGAATCCATTACAGCCCAAACGATGTATTTACCCTTTGCATTAAAAGAGATGTGGGCAGCATCAGCCTTTACAGTACTTCGCGATTTATTGACGTGAGCTTTGAGTTTGAAATCGGGCCATATTTTATAGATAGGGGGAGCAGAATAAGCCTCTGCCTTTTGCGTAATATCAGTATCTATTTCTGGTGCTTCTGGAGGCAGTTGCTTGGGAGGAGGAGCTAGTCTTTCGTCCTCTGTATCCTCCTCGTCGGCAGTCGTATCTAAAGTTGATTGACTAGCTTTGATTTTAGTATTTTGATTCACCAATTCGTAAAGTTGTGCTTTCGTTAATTTGGCAAACACATATTGTTGGACCCATTTGGTTTTGATGCGCTTGACGCCAAGCCCTGGAATGGGTTTTGGGGTATTGGGGACGATATTTTCGACGATTTTATCAATGGCCTCTATGACCAGTTCTTTGGCCTCCTTTCTTCCAGATGGAAAAAATAAATGTAGATCGATGATCACATCATAGGCAATATGGTCTAAATTGAATGTAGCCTTTTTCTTTTTCTTCTTTTTCTTCTTCTTATTATACTTCTCTTTATGCTTATCAATCATTTCTAGCAGCGGCATGGCGATAAGGGTACGATCTAATTTTTTGGCATCAAAGTCTTCGTTCTGTTTTTTGGATTTAGCCATTATCGAGGGGTTTGGTTGATTAGATTGGGTTAGCTTAGATGAAAAGAGCGGTAAACATCATATGGCTAAAATAAAATATAACAAGGGAAATTCAAAATGCTTGAATTTCCCTTGTAAAATTGATGGTAAGAAAGCGTGGGGAACCCAGTTGTTCCACCAGAGTGGTTCATGTGATTATTTAAGTGTGTATTTTGTAATTGAGGTTTGTCTTTTTTCTAAAAAAGGGGAAAATTAGTCACCCATCAACTCTCCATCCTGAGGTTTGCTATCTTGATTGATTTGCTCGTAAAAGGAGTTGATATAGGCGATGGTCTTTTTCTTCGCTTCATAGTGGAGTTGTTTGCTATCGCGAACAATTTGTAAAAAGCGATCCTGCTTATCTCGAAACAATTGAAAAACCTCATCTGTTGGAAGGATGCCCTCCAAATAGCCTTCATAGCGTTCTCCAATATAGGTCAGTCCATAATCTGGATTGGGAAGAGCATAAGGCGCATCAACCAATCCTGAACTGTCAAAATCATAGGGAATAGCTTGGTATTGTTGTTTTCCGGTAATAACGCGCTTGATATTGCGCCCTATTTTCACATTCCAGTCTGCATTGCCAATCATATACTGAAAGATTTGAATCACTTTTAATTGATCCTGTGAAAATTGCTCGATGGGCAAACCAAAACAAGACTCACATTTATCGGCATTCAAACGACTTCTCAATTCAGCGGTATCCTCAATGATAAAGCCCCAATGCTTACTTTTCTTTCGGCTCTTACTATCTTTATAAGTAATGCGAACCAATTGGACGCGATAGCTGGCGTTGCTGAGTTCATTGTAGAGCTTGTAGGCCAAATATTCTTTGACGATTAATTCCTTGGCAGTTTGTTTATCGCTCACACAGGGGGTGACTAACTTCATATCATTAAAAGGTAGCAAGTCATTCGCCAATAGGTGATCTTTCTTAAATTTCAGTTTTAAAGGCGGCATTTCCTCGCATCTCATCCGACGGAATTTACCCCTCAAACTCACCTTGGTCAACCACTCTTGCTTTTTCCCATTGGCATCTTTAAAAGTGAGTAAGCCTTTCTCACTTCCCTCATTGCGTCTATTACCTATCAAGGCATCCAGATCGAACTCCAAGCTCATCTCCAGCACCTCCTGATAGCTCATTAAATTAAAAAGCGTACTGGAGCGAGTATCGGCAAAAAGGGAGCTATTTCCCAGGAAAGAAATCAAGGAAAAAGTAAATAAAAAAGCCCTTATTTGTCTATTCTTCATCATCGTGTAGCTCATTTTATAGTCAAACACAATTTGTCGCAAAGATGTTGGCTAAGGACAGAGAATAATAGGTCAAAAAGCGTCCATTTATGGTTAAAATGGGACAAAGTGAAAATACTAAAAGGATGAGCGGTTAATGAAAATGAGCTTATCACATCTATATGAGCGAATATTTTTCAACCTAAAATAGAATTTTAAATGGAAAAAATACCTTTATTGGCAACTAATGAAATAAAATTTTGTTTTAACTCCTGTCATGGTGCCTAAATACCAACTAAACAAGATTTAATGTTAAATTAACCTAATCTATGAACTTTATGGTTAATATGGGATATTAGGCGATACCCTGCACCTTCTCCTCCAGATGCTTTTTCCTGAAATTTCCAGGCTTGATCCCCGCATGTTTCTTAAAATATTTGACAAAATTGGTTGGTTCATCAAATCCACATTTATAAGCGATCTCTTTAATGCTTAAAGCGGTGTTGAGCAAGAAGCGTTTCATCTCCATAATTAGGCTGGCGGTGATATAGGTTTTAGCCGCTTGCTGCTTAATAGCATAGGTAATTCGATTGAGCTTTTTGGTAGAAACAGCCATTTCCTGTGCATAAAACTGTACCTGCCGATTGGTCAATAAATGGCTTTCCAACAAGTGCTGAAACTGTAAAAACTCCTCTAGATAAATGGATTTGGCCTGGGTCTGCAAATGACTGTTCCTTTTTCTCTCTGCTAAGTAAAGAAAGACCCGCAGCGAGCACTGAATGATTTCTTCGGTCGCAAAATCGTCTGCTGCATCAAATTCTTCTTGAATTTGCGTCACCAAGCTATTAAACCTGGGGCGTTCTTCC
>JBCBDH010000587.1:0-4329 GCA_038529855.1 Bacteroidota bacterium
GAGCTGATAGGCGAATGGCGAACCTGGAAAATCGTGTTGGGCTTCCAGACTCAGCGAAAATTAAACACCAATGAAGAAGTCAATCGCTAAGCTATTTTTTCTTTTTCTATTTTTCTTTTCGCTGAGTCTGGAAGCCCAACACGATTTTCCAGGTTCGCCATTCGCCTATCAGCTCTACCTCAATAGGCTGGATATGGAGCAGGCTTTTCAGCAAGAAAGTCGAAGCCATATTATTTTAGCTGATCCCAATGAAAATGAAGGGGGTATGGTGGAAGGAGTTGATTATCAGATTGAGCGGACGGCTGTGGTCAAATTGATTTATGGTCGAGAAGCGGCAACTGATCTTGCTGGGGATTATTGGTATTATCGCCTGGCTTATGAGCTGCGCAATGGGGCAGACGTGCTCATTGGGACAGGGACATTGGAAGTGAGCCATTTGTCCAGCGGAGGTATTTACGAACAACAGCTTCGACATGATTTGGGAAGTAGTGGAGAAGTGCGTTTAAAAATAACCAGTCTTTTGGCTTGTGAGCAGGAAGATTGTATAGACCCTGGCACGGGTACGGAAGTCTTGATTACGCCCAACTCTAGTGCTGATTTACCCACTGATATTCGCTTGGAACTAGGCATGGATATTCAAAAGTGGTACTATTTTGACCAAGCGGCGGTTCCTTTGACCAAGACGGAATCTTACATCGCCAACCAGGAGAGTAAAGTAAGTCTACGCTGGCCTTTTGTATCAGGAGCGGTGGAATACGAATTGGAATATGCCTATTGGGATGATTTGGGCACGGGAGATGGAGCAGATCCATTGAGCATCAACTTTACAGATGCGGCGCAAGTAGAAGCCCTATTTGACAAAGCCATACGGATCACGACCCAAAAGAATTGGCACGAATTGGATATAAGTTATCCTTCAGGTTATATCTATTATCGCGTAAGAGGAATTGGTCGATACATTCGCAATGTGGGGACGGATTATAGCCAGCTAAAATATGGGGTTTGGTCAGATGTTGGGGCGACTGGATACACTAGTGTAAAGCCAAGCGGCCAAATCCAACCTTTTGAAACCAATAAATCCTGGCAATTCACCACTAGTTTTGCGGAAGAGGGAAAAAGCAAAAAAGTGATCAGCTATTATGATGGGAGCCTGCGAAATCGACAATTGATCACCTATCTAAATGATGCAGAGGTCGCCCTGGTCGCTGAAACCGATTATTCGCTTGAAGGCCAGCCCATCCTCAACATCTTACCCGCCCCCGCTCCCACCAGCGACCGCAATTTATTTTTCAAAGCCAATTTCAACCAAACGACCAATCCCTATACGGACCCCTCCAACAGCCAAACCTACCTGGCCTACGGTTTTCGAGATTTTGATAAAACAAGCTATGCTGATCCGCTCAAAAACAGTACAGGAGCTGGTCGCTACTACTCTGATCAAAATGATGACAATGGTATCTATCGCGATTACATCCCTGCGGCCTATGCTGATGGCAGCGCCCCCAATCCTTATCCCTTTACCCAAAGCGAATATTTAAGGGATGGCAGTGGCCGAATGAGCCGCCAAAGTGGAGTGGGGGAGCAGTACCAATTGGGTACGGGAAAGGAAACGCGCTACCTCTACCTCAATGCCAAGGAAACAGAACTTCGCGCGCTCTTTGGAGATAATATTGGGGAAGCCAGGCATTATCAAAAGAATGTCGTTTTGGACGCCAATGGTCAGGCGAGTGTGAGCTATATTGATCAAAGTGGCCGAGTAGTCGCTACTGCGCTTGCGGGCCAATCGCCAGCCAATCTGGAACCAGAAGTAAGTGAAGCCGCCACCAATTACACCTTGAGTTTGATGGGAACCAATGAAAAAACACCCTTCAAAAGCAGCAGTGTCAACTACCTCGAAAGCCTAAGTGCTGGAGCAACAGCCCCAACCCACACTTTTACTTATACCCTTGAAGGCATAGATCGAGACATTGAATTATTGGGGGGTACCTACTGTCGAAGGTGTGAGTACGAGTTGAAAATTCGAGTGCGTGATCCTGATGGTCAGTATATTGATTTGACCAGAACCAGCGGCAGCAATAGCGGCCCTTATGCTGGGCAAAATGACATTGTTTATCAAGATTTTCCACTCAATCCCAGTCCTAGCAGTCCAGTTTGTGACAACGACGTTCGCCCGCCTTTGGTCTACACCAATGATGCCATCGAATTTACGGCGATTTTTGATAAGGTGGGTCGATATGAGGTGTACAAAGAATTAAGGCTGAAGGAAAATAGTGTGGAAGTGTATTGGGAAGAATTGAGCAATCAGGGGGTGTTGCTGGATAGCTCAAGCTATATTGATAATGCTGTCCTATTAATTAATGAGGATGACTGTGATTATACCTGCTACGATCATTGCTATAGGACATTGACGGAAGCCAATGGTGGTGTCCCTCCAACAGATGCAGCGGTAGCTGCCTGCGTAGAATCGACTTGTGCGACGATGATGGATGAGGCAATTAATGCAGCAGCAGGTTTGATTTGTGAGCATCTATTATTGGACATGCAAGCGCAATTGGTGCCAGGCCATGCGGAAAATCTAAATCCAGGAGTTGATGACCTGCCAGAGCTTTTTTACAACTTCACCCAGCTTTGGTCCAAATATCAAGACAATACTTTGGCCTTTCAAACAGTAGATGGGAAATGGTACAGCTATAATAGAACTAGTGGAATTTTTGATCCTTACCCAGCTGGTTCTACGGGGACTTCGCTGACTCAGATTGCTATCTATGAACAAATAAGTGCCGCCAGTTATACCCTATCTGCCAATGACGCCGCTATTGAAACGGTCCTTACCGCTCATCAAGCTGACGATGGGCAATTCTTTTGGCAGGAGCAGTGGGCGGAAGCTGTGATTGTGGGGCATAGAGAGTATTGTTTTTATGAAGAGTGTTTGATTTTAGAAGATGTGACTGCTTTTGATGTGCAGTTGATGCGGCAAGAGATGATTGAAGGGGCAGTAAATTATATTTATGCGACTATAGCAACTCCTCCTCCCCCTCCTCCTCCTTATGATCTAATTGATATAGAGCTTATCCTTTTGGCTAATGATCCGCAATACAACGATCTGTCTAATGCTTTGCCAGGTTGTACCATTGCTAATTTTAAAGCTTATATCACCAATAAACTAAATGCATATGCTGATGAGCAAGCGGATGAAAATGGCGATGGTATTCCGCTTCAACCCCTGTCTTTAATAGATTATATAGATCTTGTTTTGCTTGGGGTAAATAGTAATGTAGATCCAGCGCTTGTTGACAGATGGTCATTGTACAAATCTATTTATTTGGATATCAAGCAAATTTACCTTGAAGGTTGCCGTGGAGCTTGTACTTATGTTAATGATGACTATGAACTACATCAGGCCTATTCCATCGAATTAAATGGTGGTACTGTACAAAGTCATACCATAGCGGAGATGTCAGCCTACAATGATCTATCTCGTGATGCTCAAGTGGAAGATTGGCAGGCCAGACTAAAAAGGCGCTTAGAAGCTTGCGGTTTATCAACAGCAGCCATTAATAATGTATTGACTGGGGCGGCACCTTATTGGGAGGATTATTATGATGTATTTTATCGTTTGCCTTTTGATGGGCCCGTTCTTAATATCGATCAATTTGATAATGCTATTGATAATGACGATTGCAATGTGGCTTATAATGTCTTTCAAATTAATTCGCCAAGCTGGTCGCATACAGGTATTTACTCTACCATAGGTGCCACGCCCTCTACGGATGGGGGGACTTGTGGTGATTTAAGCTGGGGAGAGGATATCTGGATGAAGTTTGAATCTCCTGATAGTTTTGATCCTTACACGGGTGGTTTTATTAGAGTGACGGCTGCAGGTGGAAATAGTCAGTTTGGGATGGTTGAAGAAATGCAGATCGCCCTATATGACGCTTGTGATGGCACCATTCTTTATTGTGCAGAAAGCCAACCCGCACAGGATAAGGCAGTAGCGGAAATTCCTTTTAGTCTATTATCAAGCAGCACTGAATACTATTTAAGACTTGGAGGGAAACCCTTCACAGATTACAACAGTTGTTATCCTGGCACTGACCCCAATCGACCTTTACAAACCAATCAAGGTCTTTTCCGCCTGACGATGGATTTATTACCTCGCCCTAATCTAGGGCCCACCAATCCAGCGATCGAAAATATTTATTTAGCCAGCATTCAGCAGCTAGTTGACGCAGCGTCGCCATCAGCAGATTGTAGAATTGAAGTGAATTCCAGTCTGATTGGCTATGGAGATGGCAGCAATCCTGCTTATGTGGTAGAGGAATGTTTTCT
>JBCBDH010000588.1:0-4303 GCA_038529855.1 Bacteroidota bacterium
ATTGGATTTTTATCCATAGAGCTAAAGCCGTTAGGGCCAGATCATTGATGGCTTTGAAGTGATCCTAAATAGCAATAATCCAATTTGCGAAAACGATAATATTTATCTCTCTGCAAGCGGTGGCACCACTTATCAATGGACTGGCCCTAACGGCTTTAGCTCTATGGATAAAAATCCAATCATTCCAAATGCCAATCCATCCATGTCAGGTACTTACACGGTATTGGTAAGTGATTTGAATGGTTGTGAAACCACGGAAAGCATCGACATTAGTGTGGGAGAGGAAGTCAGTGCAGATTATACGCCATTTCATGCTACTTGTGATGACCTTGGAGCAATAGAAGTAGGTATTATAGGTGGAACACCACCCTACACCTTTGATTGGGCTGATTTAGTGGGTAATGATGATCCAAGAGATCGCGACAATTTAGAGCCAGGTATTTATTCATTGACCATCACGGATGCTGGTGGATGTACGGCTACCATGCTCAATATCCCTATTGCTGATCACTGTACAGAATGTGATGTGGCTGCGGGGACAATTACGGCTGATTGGAGTCCCGTTTGTTTGGATCCTAATGGACCGACAAGTATTAGCGCGACTCACGACAATAATATGTATGTTCCAGATGGCTTTACTTTTACTTTCTTCTTGGCTACTGGCAATGGGCTCATCATACTGGACCAAAATGGAGCATCTAGTTTTGATGTTAATGAAGCAGGTACTTATACCATTCATACCCTGGTATATGATACGACGACCCTTGATTTAGATTTCATTGATTTTGGAAATTCCAGTCTATTTGAAATCAATAGCTTGATCATTCAGGGTGGGGGAGATATTTGCGCTTCACTGGATTTGGCAGGAGCGACGATTGAAGTGACGACCATTGAGGTTGTCATTGAGGACACGACTGCGGATAACTGTAATTTGGGAGTAGGGATGGCTAGTTTGAGTCCGACCAATTATACCTATGCTTGGAGCGACGGAGGAACAGGTGCTGATAGGAGTAATCTATCAGAAGGGACTTATACCGTCACGGCTACTGATCCAAATAGTGGATGCCAAGGTATGATCAATGTGACCATTGATGGAGATTGTATTTGCATCGAGCCTGAGATTGCTTCTGTGGATGTAGCGCCTTCTACTTGTGGAAATGGAAACGGAACAGCTACTGTTCTTGTAGATGGCAATCCAGCTGATTATCAATACAGTTGGTCAGCCAATGCCAATACTGGAACACCTAATGCTATTGGAAACGAGGTAGACGGATTATTTGCAGGTATCTATACGGTAACGGTAAGTTTCCCACAAGTTGCCAATTGCGTGACTGTTCAAACCTTTACTATTGGCAATATCGATGGGCCAGTATTGGATAGCATCGCCACAACACCTGCCGAATGTCAAGCTGCCAATGGCTCAGCTACCCTTTATCCAAACACCTATGTCTATCGCTGGACCATTGATAACTTTACAGGTAATACTCGCAGCGATTTGGCCGCAGGTACTTATCACATCGTCATCATTAATCCATTGGCACCAAGCTGTCCTAATGTGATTTCTATTGATATCGAATCAGAAAATAACCTTGTAGGTACGGTTGACATCATCGAACAACCCGATTGTCAAGCAGCGAATGGAACCGTTCAAATCCAGGTTCCAGATAATGGCGGTATGACTTACACTTATAACTGGAACGATAATCCTACTGCTAATACCGCTTACCGCGATGATCTACCTGCTAGAGACTATACGGTCATCGTAACAGAGCAAAGCCCTGCGGCTTGTGAAACAACGATTAGCTTTAGCTTGGAAGAAAAAATGCAAGGAGCAACGCTTACTATACTTCCAGGTCTGACGACTTCTTGTCCTGGTAGCAACGATGGAACAGTTGATTATACCATTGATTACGATCCTGGCTTTGCCACACCTGCAGCCATTAGTATTGAGGATACCCTAGGTAACAAATATGCCAATGGCGAATTATTGCCTGGCTATTACTGTGTAGTTGTGGAAGATGCAAATGACTGTTTGGCTACTCGCGAATGTTTTGAGATTATGGAGCCAATGGGTATGAGCATTGATGCCAATATCACGGCGGCTGATTGTATTGATAAGGGAGCGATTGATTTGACGGTAAGTGGTGGTACTGGTGGATACAGCTACAACTGGTCGGATTTGCCTGGCTCAAATGATCCAGAAGATCGCACGGACTTGGATGCAGGAACCTACATCGTCACACTCACAGATGCCAATGGCTGTACTGCTGTTAATTTCAACTTAATTGTAGATGACCTTTGCAATATTTGCGATGCACCACAGGTGACCAATATCCTTGTTGTGGAAGCGAGCTGTGGCGAGACCAATGGTTCTATCGCCATCGAAACCGTCGAACCCGCTACGGATTACCTTTACACTTGGAGTCCAAATGTAGGCAATGGGGCCGTACTCACAGGACTAGCAGCAGGTACTTATGAAGTAACGATCAGTAACCGCCTTGATACGGATTGTTTTGTAACAGAAACCATTACACTTGGAAATATAGACGGCCCAGTCGCCAATATCGTACTCAACAGTCCCGCAACTTGCACCGCAGCTGATGGGCAAGCCATCCTATCCCCAGCGACTTATACTTATACCTGGAGCGATGGCGCTACAGGCGCTACTCGCACGGACTTAACCGCAGGCGACTATACTATTACGGTGCTTGATCCAAATACAGCTTGCTTTGATATACTGTCCCTAACCATTGATGCGACCAGCCCAATGACAGCTCTGGTAAGTATTGATCAACAACCAACTTGTGGAGAAGCCAATGGTATAGTGAGCATCAGTACAACAGGAGGTAGTGGAAATTACAACTACACCTGGAATGCAGGAGCAACTAAGAACAATCTAAGTGCAGGAAGCTATACCATTACAGTAACAGATAATGATACGGGTTGCGAAGCCATCGTCAACTTCACCTTGAGCGATGATGTGGCAGCAGCTACCATTACTATTGATGAAACAGTCGCTGTGAGCTGTGCAGGCGAAGGAGATGGAAGTGTGCTATACACCATTGATTATGCACCAGGTTTTGTAGACGATGCCAGCATTCAGATTGAAGATGCTGTGGGCAATACCTATTTGTCCAACTCTCTACCAGAAGGCACCTATTGCATCGTTGTTCGCGATGGCAATGCTTGTTTGGCTGGACAAACTTGTTTTGACATCACTGCCCCAACCGCTATTAATATTGAGGTGGTCATTGGTGATCAGGATTGTGCTACGCAAGGTTCAATTGCCGTAACAGCCACGGGTGGAAATGGCAATTATACCTACGATTGGGCGGATTTGACGGGTACAGCTAACCCAGAAGATCGCACTGATCTGACTGCTGGATTCTACAGCTTGACGGTGACGGATGCAATGGGTTGTAGCGCTATAGCTAATGATCTGCTTATTGCCAATACTTGTACGCCTTGCGATCCACCTGAGGTCAATAATGCGACAATTGTAGAGGCCACTTGTGGTATAGATAATGGTAGTATCCAACTACAATTGGCGGGTAATCCAAATGATTACAGCTATACTTGGACGCCTAATGTTGGCAATGGATACATACTCACGAATCTACCTGCGGGGACCTATAGCCTGCGTGTAGCTTGGTTGAGTGATCCATCTTGTTTTACAGAAATAAGCTATGTCCTTGGAAGCATTGATGGACCACAGGCCAATGTTCAATCTACCACTGCCGCTAATTGTAATGCAGCGGATGGCCAGGCCATATTGAGTCCAAACTTCTACAGCTACACCTGGAGCGATGGTGGAAGTGGGACCTCTAGAAATGATTTAATTGCAGGTACTTATCAAGTGACTGTTACAGATAATGCAGCAGGATGCTCAGATATTATGGAATTGACCATTGACGAGCAAAGCAATTTGGTAGCGATTCCAAATGTCAATATCCAGCCTACTTGCGGGGAAGCGAATGGCGCTGTGACCATTACAGTAACAAATGGTACAGGTAATTATACTTACAGCTGGGGTACAGGAAATGTGAAGACTGATCTCCTGGCTGGTTCTTATGAGGTGACCGTTCTGGATACAGAGACGGGTTGCGAAGCCATCGCCAGTTTTAATCTGATTGACGATGTCGCTGGCGCAAGTATTAACATTTCTCCAAATGTAGCCCTGGATTGTCCAGGCGACTTTAATGCAACGGTTGATTATACCATCGACTACGATCCTGGATTTAGCTATCCAGAGCGCATTGAGATTAGAGATAATGTAGGCAATACCTATATAAATGGGGCACTG
>JBCBDH010000589.1:0-4273 GCA_038529855.1 Bacteroidota bacterium
AGGGCAATTTCTTCGTAGTATTTGGAAGCAAACTCTGGTTGCACATGTCGGCCATTTCTTGCAACCTTCAGTACAATCTCTACTTCATGGTGGATGTTTTTAGAGAAGTCGGGATAGTAAAAAGGCTTGTCATTGACCAAAAGCGCTGATGGTGGTTTCATGAAAACCAGTGGCTTTGTAGGAACGGGATTGTTGAGCTCCTTGGCATGATCAATGTAATTGCGTCCGATACAAATAATCTTCATAGTAGGGAGTTGGGTTAAGCATTCCAGTTAGCTGGACATCAAAATCTGACATTGAGCAGGCCCACCAATTCCTTTACCTCTCGAATCGTCGTCTGCGCCTGTTTTCTAATCTCCGCAGAGGAAGCTTTGATTTGGTTCTTGACCTGCTTTTTATCAGCCATTAATTCTGCCTTGCGCTCGCGAAAAGTTTGGCTGATGGCCACCAGTGTATCCGCTACCGCATCTTTAAGGCTGACATATCGAAGCTGTCCATTTTCATAGTCTTTCATCAAACTGTTATGAGTATCGATATCTCCTGCTGCTTTCAAGAGGCTAAACAAATTTTCGACCCCAGGGCTCATTTGGCCTTCTGGAGTATCTCCTGTATCGGTAACTGCAGAGCGAATTTGCTTGCGAATACGCGCCTCTTCGGCAAAGACATTGATGTTGTGTTTTTCTCCCAGGCTTGCACTCATCTTTCGATTGGGATCGGCCGTGGACATCACCTTAGGCACTTCCGTATACAAGGGTTCTGGAAGCACGAAATACTCCTTACCCATTTGATTATTGAATCGCTGAGCGATATTGCGGGATAGTTCGAGGTGTTGATCCTGGTCCTTACCCACGGGAACGTAATCCGCTTTGTAGATGAGGATGTCTGCTGCTTGGAGAACGGGATAGTCGAATAGCCCTGCGGAGATAAAGCTATCGTCGCTTTTTTCCTGGCTGTGTTGGCTTTTGTCTTTGAATTGGGTCATCCGCGTCAGTTGCCCATAAGAGGCGAAGCAATTAAATATCCAGCCCAGTTCTGTATGTTCGGGAACGAGGGATTGGATAAACAGGTTTTCGGGTTGAATACCCGTAGCGATCAAATTGAAAACCAGATCCCATACATTTTCGCGAAGTTTTTTGGCTTTAAAAGGCATAGTCATCGCGTGGTAATCGACAATGCCATAGAGGCAATCGTATTTTTCCTGCAACTCGACCCAGTTTCGGACGGCTCCGAAATAACGACCATAATGCATATTACCTGTGGGTTGGATGCAGGAGAGAACCTGTTTTCTTTTTTCCATGAGGTACTAGTTATTTTGCTGCTGCAATTAAAGAGATTTCTATATTGACAAATTTGGGTAAATTGGCGACTTCTACCAGCTCGCGGGCTGGTGCGGTTTGCTCATTAAAGTATTGGGCGTATACCGAATTGATTCGGCTGTACATATTCATATCACTCACAAAGACCGAGCATTTGATCACATCTTCAAAACTCAGACCAGCTTCTTCGAGAATGGCCTGTAAATTCTTAAGGACTTGATGCGTCTCTGCTTCGATGGACTCATCGACCAAGTTTCCTGATTTGGGGTCAAGAGCGATTTGGCCGGAAACGTAGAGCGTTCCATGGTGTTGAACCGCTTGATTATAGGGACCTACGGGAGCAGGGGCATTGGGGGTATTGATGATTTGTTTCATTGGTAATTGCGTTTAAAAAGAGCTTGATGGCATACGGAATAAGAAACACAAAAAGCCCCGCATATACTAATATGGGAGCTTTGTAATATCTTTTGATAAGAATAGATTGAACTAGTCGTCCAGGTCCTCGTCGGCTTTGATTACAACTTGCCCCTTGTAATACATATTACCGTCAAGCCAATAGGCGCGGTGATAGATGTGAGCTTCGCCAGTAGTTGGACATTTGGCAATCTGAGGAACAGCAGCTTTCTTATGGGTCCGCCGTTTTCTCTTGCGCATCTTCGATATTCTACTCTTTGGATGTGCCATTTTATAGACTTTTTAAACCGGAAGTCGGTTGATATTCAACAATTATTCTTTTTGATCAAAATTTTTCAGCTCGTCCCAAATGGGGTTATCTGCTTGTTGTTCTTCATCTCTATCCAAGTACTTGAGCATTTGCGCGTCACATTCTTCCGTATCGCTGTGGTATTTGATCATCGGCATAGATAGACAAATAAACTCGTACACATAGCGAGTCACATTAAGCTCATCTCTTTCCCTTTGGATATAGACAATTTCTGCATCTTCCTTTTCTTGCACGGCATACTTGATCAATAGCTGCGGCGCATTAGAAATAGGGAGTTGGAGTTCTTCCAGACAACGATCGCACTCCGTTTTGACAGTTCCTTTGAGATCAAAGGTGAGTACAATCATATCTGGCCGCTTATCAAAGAACAACTTGAGATCGAATTGAGCCTCTTCAATAGGTGATGCCTCGAAATGTTGAAAAAAAGATTTATCTATCTGATAGTCAAATTCGTGCATCCCCTCATTCAATCCTTTTATAGGGATTGAAAACTCTTTCAATTCGAACATAATAAAGAACTTCTTAAAAATGCCGGGCAAAGATAAGGGTTTTTTAGCTTAGTTGGTAGCTTGAGTCAGATAAAATATTTACTATGGTATCTGTATAGTGAAAAATCTTTATTCTTTCAATTATTTGATTACCAGGTATTTATAAGTGGTCTCATTCCTTTTTTTGAAAAAAAAGGTCAAATTTTTATGGAATTTTACTTTCGCTGCGTCCTTTATGTACCAATGTATTGGTAAAGGGTACCTTTTGGTGATGCGTTTTCTTCTGTGTGAAATCGGGAGAATAAAGGCTGTGGGGCGAGATGCACCTACAGCTAATAGGGCGTTTTTTGCCCGGTTGGAGCAGTGCTTTGGCCGGGGCGGTGGTGGTCGAGGGTGGGCCCTCCCAACAAAGAGGGCAACTATGTATAATTAAAAAATAAATTTTATTTATTTTCATACAATTACTCCTCGCCCCAATTTATCTATCATCCTCTTCCTAAAAATCCAAGCTAATTATTCCTAATCTCTCACTATAAACCCCAAGTTTTACCAGTCCAAATTCCATCTTCACCAAATTTACTTCATCCCACTCACCATACTCCCTGGCTTCACCCACTGATCAAATTCCTGCCCCGTCAAATAACCCAATGCAACCGCCGCTGCTTTCAAAGAAGTATTCTCCTTATAAGCCTTCTTTGCAATCGTTGCCGCTTTATCGTACCCAATCTTGGTATTCAGTGCCGTTACTAACATTAAGGAGTTGTGAAGCTTCTCTTTGATCACTTGATAATTGGGTTCGATGCCTTGGGCGCAGTTGGCGTCAAAGCTTCGGCAGGCGTCGCCGATCAAACGAGCGGAAAGGAGGAAGTTATAGATCATCATGGGTTTGAAGACGTTCAGTTCAAAATGACCGTTCATACCGCCAACATTGATGGCTACATCATTACCCATCACTTGGGCCATGGCCATCGTCAATGCTTCTGATTGGGTGGGGTTGACCTTTCCGGGCATAATGGAAGAGCCAGGTTCGTTGGCGGGAATAATTAATTCGCCGATTCCACAACGAGGACCAGAGGCTAGCATCCGAATATCATTACCAATTTTCATTAAAGAGACGGCCACTGTTTTTAGGGCACCGTGAGCTTCGACGATGGCATCGTGCGCAGCGAGGGCTTCAAATTTATTTTTGGCCGTGACGAAGGGATGACCGCTGAGTTGGGCGATGTGTTGAGCAACGAGCTTTGCGTAGCCTTTAGGGGTATTTAATCCTGTGCCTACAGCAGTGCCGCCGAGCGCTAATTCGGATAGGTGTTTGAGTGAAAAGCGAATGGCTTTTAAGCCATGGTCCAATTGAGCGACATAACCCGATAGTTCTTGTCCAACAGTCACAGGCGTTGCATCCATAAAATGGGTCCGACCAATCTTGACTACTTTCATAAAAGCTTTCGACTTAGCAGCCAGAGTATCGCGTAAGGCAGTGATTCCCGGAATGGTATTTTCGATCAAAATTTGGTAAGCCGCAATGTGCATAGCGGTTGGGAAAGTATCATTAGAGGATTGTGATTTATTGACATCATCATTAGGATGTAGTACTTTTTTCTCATCGTCGAGTTGTCCGCCTTTTAGCACATGGGCGCGGTTGGCGATGACTTCATTGACATTCATATTGGTTTGCGTACCAGAACCCGTTTGCCAAACGACCAGTGGGAACTCTTCATCTAATTTGCCTTTTAATATTTCATCAC
>JBCBDH010000590.1:0-4270 GCA_038529855.1 Bacteroidota bacterium
ATTGTCGTCGTTATAGGTTTGATTATCATTGACATGGATGACGGCGGCCAACATAAACTCCACTTTTTTCTCCAAATCAATGATATACGCTACATCCGTCAAATAGCCATAGGCCCAACCCACTTTGTTGAAGATGCGAATAGGATCGGGGATTTTTTCCGCTTCGCCCTCGTAAATAAAAAACTTGACATAGCCATCAGGCTTGTCATACAGCGGGCTTTTGCTTTCGCGAGGTTTCATCGACATACAGCGATAGAGAAATTGATAATCTTTTTCGCTGAGCGAAAAACGCTGTTCGGGCGGAGCACTTTCTGGAAAGATGACCCTTTGCAAAATATCGTGAAGGTTTTGGAGACTAATGAAATTCTTCTGACTAAAGTCAAATGGCTCCTCGATAATTGTTCCATTGCTTTGATAGGCTTTTCCTTTGATTTCGCCACTTAAGTCCAATTCAAAGGGGATTTGGCTGTGTACTTCACCTTGATGATACAGTAGCTGATCACCCTTGTAAAAGCTAATGGGATTGGTGTATTGGTTTTGCTCCACACTATAAGATGGACCGCCAGCCCCTAAACGATGAATAATGCGACTCGATTTAAACCCTTTTTCGCGAAGTCGCTGATTCAGCTCCGCTTGCCCCACAAATTCATACAAGCGATTTTGTGCATCATTATCACTCACCAAAAAAATCTTTTTGACATACTGTCCCACTGAAGGCGCTAGCCCCATAGCCGTAGAGTCTACTTCTATCCCAGTCTGTGGCGCCGTCCCCACTCCCGTAATCATCTTATTCTCGTAATCCAAACCTCTGATACTCAGCTCATTCAATTTCTCCATCGCCACAAATGCAGTGGGCATCTTTACGGTACTGGCTGGGTAGAAATAGCGCTCCTCATCAACCCCATAGCGATAAGTGCGAAAGGAAGGTCGATTGGCTTCATCGCGATTGATCTGGGTGTAGATGATTTGGATTTCGTATTTATCCTCCTTGAGCAGGTCATCAAATTTGTCTTGATGTTCTTGGAGGACCTGCTTCAATGGATCATCCAACTGTGCTTGTAAGCTTGAAGGAATAGCCAAAAAGATGATTGAAATGAGAAAAAAGTACCGCATAAGTTTAGGTTGATTGATGTTAAAGGCGCTGCTCCCACCCCCACAATTTCAGGAAAGCCCATATTAAATATTTTCTCTTACAAAACATTCCATCTGACTCAACAAAAACGAAATATCTGCTTCGCGATGCAGACTATTAATCACCACCCTCGTAATCTTATTATCAGTTGGCCTGGGATAAGGAAAATTGGAAATAAGAATCTGCTTTTGAGCCAAAAAATCAGCCAAGTCATTTTGTGGCGTATAGAATACTGGATAGTGGGGGAGATGTTGAAATAAATCAGGCGAAGACCACCCCACCACAAATTGCGCAATCCGTTCTTGCAAAGCCAAACGATACTCTTCATATAAGGACTGCCCTTTCAAAAAGGCATACAAATAAGCTGGAACTGCTGGCGAAGCCCCGCCAAAAAAAGCACTGCTCATTAATTCGCCAATCAAATCCTTTGAGCCCAATACCAGCCCTGCAGGTATCCCCCAAGCCTTTCCCATCGAAGCCACCACAATCAGCTCAACCGATTCGGGCAGGTCCAAGTCCCTATAAATTCCTCCTCCATTCAAACCCCTGATTCCCACCCCATGCGAATCGTCGATCACCAAATAAACCTTTTGCTGGGAATCCAATTCCACAATCCAATCAAAATCATAGGGCCTCACATAAAGCGGGTCCAAAGCATTAGCTAGGATGATCATCGGCCGCCTCCCGCGCCGCTGTGCTTGCTTGATCATACTTTGTACCCAATCATCATAAGATAGCGGAGGAGCGATATTGGAATGTGTCCAAAGCGCTGGATGAGTAGCTGGCGCATAGTAAAAATCACCCTTGGCCTTCAATACCTGACTCAATACCTGCCCAGCCACTGTTCCTGAAGAAAAGGTCAGCGCCGCAGTTGCCCCACAGCATTGAGCCAGATAGTCCTCCACCTCCTCAAACACTGAAAATCGAATATTGGATAAGCGCGAACCCCCAAAATTGCTACCATACCTCGCCATCCCCTCCAACAACAATTCGCGAAAATCTTCCTGCTGACTAATACCCAAATAAGCCGTTCCACTAAAGTAAAGCCACCGCTGTCCATCGATTTGGATCTCCCTTCCAGGCATTTGCTTGACTGTCAGCATGTGTATTTATTTTGATGAAATTAAGCGAACGCCCGTTCCATTTCGATCGGGAAAAATGACGCCTTTGGCATTTACCTCCACACCCTCTGCAATGTCTTCTTTCAAAAACAAAGCCCCATCCATATCTACATAATCCAATAAAGGCAACAAATGGGCAATGGCCGAAATCCCAACAGTCGATTCCGTCATACAACCTACCATCACCTGTAGCCCCAATTCATGAGCTTCGCGAATCATCTCCAATGCTGGGCTCAGCCCTCCACATTTCATCAATTTGATATTCACTCCATGGAAATAAGCTTGGCATTTTTGAATATCCGCTGCGGTTCGGCAGCTTTCATCAGCGATGATCGGCAGGGCGCTCTGCTCAAATACCTTTTTCATTCCTTCCCAGTCCTCAGCCGCCAAAGGTTGCTCGATAAATTCTACTCCCAGTTCTTTTAGAACCTTTGATTTCTCAATGGTTTCCTCCACCGTCCAGGCACAGTTGGCATCGACGCGTAGCACCGCATCCGTATGCTCGCGCAGCGCTCGAATAATTTCTAGATCATTGGGCGTACCTAATTTGACTTTGTAAATAGGCCAAGGCTGCTGGCGGATGCGCTCAATTAACACAGGTATGGCGTCAATGCCCAAGGTATAGCAGGTGATGGGCAGCTGATCGAGCTTTAGGCCCCAGGACTGATAGAGTGGCAATCCCTGCTGGCGGGCGTATAGGTCGTGTCGAGCTTGATCGAGGGCGCAAAGGGCGAAGGGCCAATCTTGTAAAGGTTCATACATCACCTGCCAGAAATCCTTTGGTTTGAGGTGAGCTTGGCTTTCAATAAGCTCTTGGAGTGACCTGAGCAGTTGGGCCATGGCTGCTGTATTGGTATTTGGATAGTAGGGATTGAAAGTAGCTTCACCAAATCCGCTGTAATGGCCATCGGATAGTTCGACAATGAGGTTGTCTTGATGACTAAAGGAGCGTCTGGAAATGGTGAAAGGATGTTCTAAGACCAACCTATATTGGTGTACTTGAAGTTTCATAGGGGCCATTTTTAGCGAACGGCTGGTTCTAGTAACTGCAATTGGGCACTTTGGGTGTCGATTTGGGCCTTGATGCCAATGGGTAGGGTGAATTGATGGGCGATATGTCCGAAAGACATTCCATAGATCACAGGTATTCCCAAATTGGCCAAGCGATCTTTCAAGGCATCAGAAAGAGAGAGCGAGCGATCTCTGGGGCCAGGCTGGCAGTCGACAAATATGCCAAGGATGATGGCAGCGGCTTTCCGCATATCTGTGGCTTGGAGTAATTGCGTCAGCATACGGTCGATGCGATAGGGTTTTTCACCAATGTCTTCCAAAAAGATGATTTTATTTTTGATTTTCCATTCATAAGGCGTTCCCGCCAAAGCACTAATTAGGGAAAGATTACCCCCCACTAATCGGCCTGTGGCTGTGCCAGAGCGGATGACTTCTAGTTGGTACTCGAGCGCTTCGCTTTGTTGGTGTTCTTCAGCCATGTCGATAAGATAATTAGATTGTGGTTCCATCAAAAGCGCTTTGACATGACGGCTGGTATAGTCTGGGAAATCAGATGCCGCTGCAGGGCCATGAAATCCAACAAGGCCACTACGTAAATAAATACCTTGTAGCAGGGCGGTAATATCGCTGTAGCCAATGATGATTTTGGGATTTTTGCGAATGAGCCGATAATCAATTTGAGGCAGCAAACGCGCAGAACCATAGCCTCCTCTAATACACCAGATGCCTTTGATGGAGTCGTCAGCAAACATTTGATGCAAATCCTGGAGCCTTTGTTCGTCAGTACCCGCCAGATAGCCTTGTTGAGCTTGGGCATTGGGGCTGGGAATGGGTTCAAATCCTAGATTCCGAATGTTGACCAGTGCCTTTTCAAAGCGTTCTTCGGTAATGGAGCTACTGGGCGCAATCAATCCGATGCGATCTCCAGGCTGTAGCCTTTGGGCAAGTCGCCGTTTGGGTCGGGCTGTCATATTTGAGTTGAGGGCCAATAAATGGGGAGATAGAA
>JBCBDH010000591.1:0-4268 GCA_038529855.1 Bacteroidota bacterium
CACAAGGCTTGATTACCCTGGCAGATACTGTGCTTTCCTATCACATTCGCTTCCAAAATACGGGTACGGATACGGCCTTTACCGTGGTGATTCGCGATACCTTAGACAATGATCTGAATCTGCGTTCTTTGGTGCCAGGACCTTCCAGCCATGCTTATGAATTAGATGTTTTACCAAACAGGGTATTGGAATTTACCTTCAATGATATCCATTTACCAGATAGCAATACCAATGAGCCAGCGAGTCATGGCTTTGTCTTTTTTGACATTGAAGTAGCGAATCGAAGTTTGGGCACACGTATTGAAAACTCCGTAGGTATCTACTTTGATTATAATGCGCCCATTATCACCAATACAGTGCTTAATACCTACTATCGCCCAGCCTTGGTCAGCCAAACGGATGTTTCCATCTGCGAAGGAGAGGCGTATAATGGCGTCATCTATATGCAAGATGTGACCCTGACGGATACCCTTGCTGGACCCTATACGGATAGTATCTTTATCACCAATGTTGAGGTATTGCCTTCCCAAGACATCAATCAATCAGTGGCTATTTGTATAGGGGATAGCTTTGAAGGATTTATTATTTCCATGGATACGACACTAGTGGCTTCCTTTACCAATAGCAGTGGTTGCGACAGCATCATTACCACCTTTATAGACGCCATTCCGCCCAATAATACCCTGATTGAAATTGATCTGTGTGAGGGAGAAAGTTATAATGGCATCATCTATTTTTCAGATACTACCCTTGTTGAAGTCCTTAATAATACATCAGGCTGCGACAGTACCGTGACGACCCAAGTCCAGGTAGCTAATGAGTTTACTGTTGATATATTTGCTGGCGTTTGTCCTGGAGAAAGTTATAATGGGCAAGTTATTTTTTCAGATACGGTATTTGTGAGTCTTTTACAAAGTACAGGGGGTTGTGATAGTACGATCAATGAATTTGTGGAGCTATTAGCGGAAGATGAGGTCTTTGTAGAAGAAGAATATTGCTTTGGCGAAACCAATCAAGACCCAGGTATCTATACCAATGTACTGACCAATCAAGAGGGTTGCGACAGTACGGTGATCACTACAGTCAGCGTCTTTGACATTTTCCAAATCACGATTGATACGACTTTGATGAGCGGAGCGACCTATGATGGAATGGTTTTTTTGAATGATACCTCCTTGATCAATACCTTCCAAACAGTAGAGGGTTGCGATAGCATTGTAACCGTTAATATTAGTGTAAATCCAGTTGGATTGGATAACCAATTGGCCCTTTCTTCCTTGCAGCTCTATCCCAATCCCGCCTATTCTATGGTTCAGTTGGACTTGGAATTGGCCATGTCTACGGAAGTACAATTGATGCTATACGATATTACTGGACGAAATCATCTGACTCATTTTCAAGCCCAAATACTGCCTGCGGGAAGGCATCAAATTCCGCTGGCGATCGATCATTTACCCAATGGGACCTATACCCTTTGGCTGAGGACTGAGGATGGCTTGTGGAGTCGCCGTTTGGTTAAGATACAGCCCTAAAAGGGTGGACTCGAGAAGTCAATCTCTTCTCGAGTCCACAATATTTTTCATAAGCTGGTTTAATCACATTTTTTTTTGTACTTTGTTCTTTGTTATCAGCTAATAGCCGTTTGAGATAACGGCTTTTCCGTTTCTCTCCTTTCCCAAAAACTTTCCCTACACGCTTTATTATTGTTATTTTAATCACAAATCTTTTTTACATGAAAAGGACCGTTTACCCTATTCTACTATTTAAAGCGAGCGGGAAAATCCCCAAAGGAATTTACACCAAAAGTCGCTCGCTGATGAGCTTACTCCTCTGTTTTATCTTTTGCTCCCTCAGTCAAGGCCCCATTCAAGCGCAGTGTCTAAGCGAGATACAATTCAATACCCAAGACGCCTCCTGCGATCCAGGGGATGATGGAATCGTCACCATTGCCGCTGCGGATGGCCAGGCCCCCTTTACCTACGAATGGAGTGGGCCCGTGGCAGGCTCACAGTCTGATGCTGGCGATACTTACTGGCTAACGGGCCTCCTGCCTGGCCTATATCAAGTCACCGTGACAGATAATGGCGGCTGCTCCGTTCAGGATGCCTTCACTATTGTAGCATCAGGTTTAGATTTTACTGCGATCACCAGTGATGCGCTCTGTTTTGGTAATAATGATGGTTCCGTCAATTTTGTTTTTGGAAATGGTCAGGCCCCCTTTACGGGCTTTTGGAGCGATGGAACCCTTGCCCTAGATCGCTTTGATCTTGCGGAGGGTATCTATTTAGTTACGATTACAGATGGCAACGACTGTACGGGCAGTGCAGCAGTGACGATCAATGAGCCTAGCGAGCTTGCTATTAGTAGCAGTGCGATAGGTGTTTCCTGCTCTGGAGGCAGCGATGGTAGTATTGATGCGGTCGCTACTGGAGGTACACGCCCTTATACTTACCTATGGAGTAACCCAGGCAATACTACTGACGAAGACCTTATTGGTCTCCGTGCTGGCTTTTATGAGCTAACGGTGACTGATGCCAATGGCTGCATCTCAACACTGGGGACGATCGTTGACGAACCGCCTGCTATTGTGATAAGTGTTATAGATGTTCAGGCCGCCTGTTTGAGCAGTTGTAATGGCTTGGTGGAAGTAGAGGTCAGCGGAGGAGTAGGTAACTATACTTATGCCATCAGTACGCCCTTCTTTCCTTCTACTACCAATGTCTTTTCAGATTTGTGTGCGGGTGCTTATGAGATTGTTGTAACAGATGATAATGGCTGTACGGCTTCCGTATCAGTTACAGTAAATGAGACTTTTTCTCCTGATTTACAGATCAATGCAGATATCACCACGGTCGCTTGCAATTTGGAATGTACGGGATCAGTTGATCTTAGGATCAGTTGTGGGACGCCTCCTTATAGCATAGATTGGGAAGAAGACAATTTTGATGGCTTAGAAGAGGTGGAGAATATGTGTGCTGGAAGCTACCCCCTCACGATTACGGATGCAATGGGGCTTACGGTTACGGAAGTGATTAATATAGATGAACCTGATCCGCTTGATATCGTACTACTCTTTACCACTGACAGTCAATGTTTTGGGGAATGTTCTGGGATCGCTCAAGTGATCGCTACAGGGGGAACAGCTCCCTACGCCTATCAATGGCCCCAAGGAGAGTCTACACCCATATCCACTAATGTATGTCCAGGTAACTACGCAGTAAGCGTATTTGATGCCAATGGATGTTCTGCGATATTGGAGGTGTCAGTATTTGGACCCCCACCAATTGACATCAGTGTTGTTTCTCTATCGCCTTCCTGTAACCAGGACGGACGGATTGAGGTGCAAGCTTTTGGAGGGATTGCGCCTTATAACTATATGTGGAGCAATGGCGAGGAAGGGGCGGTCATTGAGAATTTAGAGGCAGGCACCTATTCCGTAACAGCTACTGATGCCTTTGGCTGTACCAGCGATTTTATTAGTCCTATTGAAGTGCTACCTGCTTTTGATCTAGAGGTGTCAAGTACGCTGACCAATTGTGGGCAAAATGATGGAACGGCCATGGTCGAAGTGAATGGGGTCAGTGATCCCTCCTACGAATGGAGCAATGGAGCAACGGGAGCGAGCATCAGCAATTTAGCACCAGGGGGCTACTCTGTGACGGTTGTCGATAATGCCAATGGCTGTCGCCGTCATGCCAATGTGATTGTAGAATTGAATCCCGCTTGTTTTGCGAAAATTTCAGGTTTTGTGGTTGAAGATCCCGTAGGGGCTTGTACTGGAATTAATGGCTTAACACCCGTGCCTTTTATCCAAGTCGTTCTGGATAATGGGATGGCGACCTTTACAGATGCTGATGGTTATTACGAATTTGCTGTGGAACCAGGGAATTATATTGTTGATGTGGTTTTGGCCAATAGCCCATTCACAGGCGTATGTGTAGATCCAATAGCTGTCAATGCCGCCAATTTTGGAGGGGCCTATCCCAATAATCATTTCTATCTCGAAAATGCAGGCATTAGCGATCTGGGTTTGAAGGTCAGTAAGCTTACGCCGCGTCCTGGTTTTACGCGCACCGTGCGAATTTGCGTGATGAACTATGGCAGTGAGCCCATGGATGGGGTGCTCACCTTCGTTCACGATCCCATGCAGGAATACGTTTCTACGAATTTTACACCAGATAGCTATGATGAAAATAACCAAACCCTTACCTGGTCTTTTTCCAATCATCCACCTGGTTTCGTCCGCATCTATCGCGTACAGATGAAAA
>JBCBDH010000592.1:0-4265 GCA_038529855.1 Bacteroidota bacterium
GATTTAGCTATGAAGAGATTGCAGGGAAGAGGACACAGGTATATACAGATCAAGGTATTGAACTTAAGACCGTTGATCTTCGATCACTTGCAGCGGATGATTTTGGCCTCGCCGTAACAAAGCACTGCGAGCACTTCCAACAAAGCCTGGATATCAGTATTGGACAACTGAGTCAATTTGTTTGGATGCAAACACCCACCACCCAATCGCATAACCGATTATTGATGGTGATTCATCACTTGGCTATAGATGGCGTCTCCTGGCGAATTTTACTGGAAGATATTCAAAACGCCTTGCAAGCAGCGCAAAAGGGAGAAGCCTTTAGCTGGTCGCCCAAAAGTAGCTCCTATCGTCAATGGTATCAAGGCTTGGTCGCTTACGCCCAGGAAAATAGTGTGAGTCACAGCCTGAATCACTGGATTACAACGGTTCAAGGTTTTCAGCCTTTACCCCTGGACTTGGAAGAAGTACAAAAGACAAGACTTAGAGCCATGGCCGAAGTACAACAACAACTGGATAAAGCTGCAACTGATGAGTTACTACAACAAGTGCATCAGGCTTACAAAACAGAAATCAATGACATTCTATTGGCTGCTCTGGCACTAACCATTGGGGAGTGGACTGGACGTCAGCAATTTAATTTGGGATTAGAGGGGCATGGCCGTGATGTTTTGGAAGGAAACATCCCCATTGATCAAACTGTGGGTTGGTTTACTACACTTTACCCCGTTGGCCTCACTTACCCTGAAACAGGCGAATTGAGAGATGCCATTAAAGCGACTAAGGAAGCTCTGCGGCGTATTCCAGACAAAGGCTTGAGCTATGGTGCTTTGCGATACCTACATAAGGATGCGGCCATACGGGAACAGCTAAGTAATGATCGACCCTGGGATATCGTATTTAATTACCTTGGCCAATTGGATAAGGCCATTGCTCATCAAGATCGTTTGATTCAGGGCGCCAACGAATCTGTGGGTGCCTCTGTCCATCAAGACAATTGGGCCAATTATAAAATGGCCATCAACTGTGCGGTATTGGATGGGGAGTTAAAAATCACTTGGACCTATTCCTCAGCTGCCTACCATCCACAGACCATCCAACAACTGGCCCAAAACTACCTCCATCATTTAAAACAAATTATCCAGCATTGTAAAGACCAAAGCAAGACAGAATTAACCCCTTCTGATCTGGGCTTTGATGAGTTGGTCAGCTATCAGGAGTTAGATGCTTTTTTGGACACCAAAGATGATGTCGAATCAGACAATGATTTCTTACTCGTCTGATCATCGACTGGACCAATCAATATAAAATCCACCGAACGAATTAATTAAAAAATATGGACTCAAAATTATTTATCGAAAGATTAAATAAACTAGACCTTGCTTTGGCTATGAAAGAAGGGCATCTGGTTTTAAAAGGAAATAGTAACCGCCTAAGCCCTGAGGAAATCAGCGCCATTGTCAATAATCATCAAGATATATCAGACTACATCAAGGCCAATCGGAAGCATTTGATCGATTATATAGATCGCTCCTCAAAAGAGTCCATTTTGAAGCGATCGGATCGGATTGAATTGATGTATCCCCTGAGCCCTCTGCAAGAAGGGATGCTTTTTCACACCGTGCTCAATGGCGAAAGTGGGGCCTATGTCAATCAGCTATTGGCCGATTTTTGGGATCTTGACTTATCCAATTTCAGACAGTCCTGGGCGCAGGTGCAATCAGCGCATAATATTCTCAGAACGGCCTTCTTTTACAAAGAGCTGGCTACGCCTTTTCAAGCCGTTTATAAAAAAGCACCTATCCCGCTTAGTGTATTTGATCTCAAAGGTTTTACGGAAGAACAGCAAAAAGTACAGATCGCCAACTTTCTCGAAAAAGATCGCCAAAAGGGTTTTGATACGGAACAGCCTCCTTTGATGCGACTCACCATTTTTCAAATCAATCAAAGTCGCTGTCGCATGGTTTGGACCTATCATCATGTCCTTACTGATGGTTGGTCGATGTCAGTATTGATGAGTGAATTATTACAGGGTTACGAACAACTCAATAATGGGCAAGCCATCCCCGTTTTTCCAAAAGATAGCTATCGAGATTACATCCGTTTTATACAGGGTATTGATAAAAATAGACAATACCGTTTCTGGAAAAATTACCTCCAAGACATAGAAGGGCCAACCCTACTTCCCTTTGTGACGAATGAGCCATTGCACAATAAAGGAAGTCGAGCAGTTGGTAAAATTCGCGCCGCTTTTGATCGGGAAAATAGCCAGCGGATTAGGACCTATGGCCAAAATAATCACCTCACGGTCAATACTTTGGTACAAGGGGCCTGGGCCTACTTATTGTCTTGCTACACCCAAAGCGATCGCGTCGTTTTTGGCGTGACGACTTCTGGTCGGCCTGGGGAGCTAGCTCATTCTGAGCAAAGGGTGGGTTTGTACATCAATACGATTCCATTTTATAGCGAATTAAAGGCGACCCAGCCTATTGAAGATTGGTTGGATTTGATTCAGCAGCAGCATAGCGAGGCCAGGGAGTATCAATACACTTCGCTGGCGGAGATCAAGCGATGGAAAGATTTTCAGGGAGAGCTTTTTGATAGTTTATTGGTCTTTGAAAATTATCCTGTCGAAGAGGAGCTGGCCAAAGAAAGGGAATTGACCATTGGCAATGTCGTGGTCAATGAACATACCAATTATTTACTTACCCTGGCCGTAGTGGCAGGAGCGGATATTAGTTTTGAGCTGACTTACAACAGCGATTTGCTTAGCGAAGAACAGGTCCAACAGATCGCTCGCCACTTTGAGCAAATTGTCTTACAGATCAGTAGCGCACAGTTTAAAGAGGTTGGAGATCTTTATCCGCTGACTGAAAAGGAAGCTCATCAGTTGTCAACAGCATTTCACGGTCCTATCGTCGATTATCCCCTCGAAGAATCCTTCATCCACCTTTTTGAGCAACAAGTAGCCACTCAGCCCAAAGCAAAGGCTGTCGTCTTTGAGGATCAAATGCTGACTTATGCCCAATTAAATGGCAAGGTCAATGGGCTTGCCCATCAATTGACAGCAGCAGGTGTTCAGAAGGGCCAGACGGTCCCCGTCCTCATGTCCAAAGGGCTAAACTATTTAGTCAGCTTCCTGGGCTTAATGAAACTAGGTGCTGTCGTCGTTCCCCTGGCAAAGGAATGGCCTGCAAAAAGACTACAACAGGTATTGAGTAATTTTGATACACCACTGCTCTTACTAGATAAGACGACGATGGAATTGGGCCAGTCGCTCGAAAAAAAGACACTTTGCATAGACTACCAAAGTATGGAGTCTGCTGATAATCCCAATCATCTGATTGATACTTCCCAAGCGATGTACATCATCCATACCTCAGGTTCTACGGGAAAGCCAAAGGGCGTAGTCGTCGCTCAAAAAGGCATCTTGAATCGCCTGCATTGGATGAATGATTTCTTTGGAAAAGAAACAGCCCAAGCCGTTCTTTGTACAACTCATCATGTATTTGACAGTGCCATTTGGCAAATTTGCTGGCCCTTGATCAATGGGGGAGCAGCGATTTATCCCGCAGAAGATCAAATTATCGACGGACCTTATTTCGAGCAATTGGTAGAGCGAGAAGGGATTACCATCGCTGATTTTGTCCCCTCTCAGTTTAAATGGATCGTCGAGTTTTTCCAACAAAAAACCAATGCTCCTGAATTAAAGTCTTTACGTCAATTGATCCTGGGTGGAGAGGCCATAGATGGGACTGCTGCGCGGAGCTTTAAAGCCCTATATCCTCAAATCCAGCTGGCCAATCTGTACGGCCCAACAGAGGCGAGCATTGGCTGTGTGGCTCATCAGCTCCGCCCAGAAGATCAGCAAAACATCCCCATTGGTCGCCCTATTTCAAATGTAGAGATTTTGGTATTGGATCAAAATCAGCATCGCGTACCCGTGGGGGTCGCAGGAGAGCTTTGTATCGCTGGGCTTTGTTTGGCAGAGGGGTATTGGAAGGAAGAGGCTAAAACCCAGACGAGTTTTATCCCCCATCCTTTTCGCCAAGGACAAAGGCTATACAAAACGGGAGATTTGGCAAAGTGGACGGCAGAAGGTGAGTTGATGTATTTGGGAAGAAAAGACCAACAGATTAAGATCAGGGGTTATTGTATAGAGCCAGGAGAGATTGAGTTTTTATTGACAAAACGCCCTGAGGTAAGTCAGGCATTGGTGTTGGCACAAAAAGATCAGGCGGTCAACTGATTTTCTCCCGCCTGAT
>JBCBDH010000593.1:0-4264 GCA_038529855.1 Bacteroidota bacterium
GAAAGATCTGCCAAAGCTTGCCACGGGAGAGATGATGGGCTGCTTCGGATTGACGGAGCCTGATCATGGATCAAATCCCGGTGGTATGATTACCAATTTCAACGACGCCGGAGATCATGTGATTCTTAACGGTGCTAAAATGTGGATCTCCAATGCGGGATTTGCTGATGTATTCATCGTTTTCGCGCAGATTGATGGGACGCATTTTACAGGATTTGTTGTTGAAAAAGGAACGGAAGGAATGACCTTGGGTGCAGAGGAAAAGAAATTGGGGATCAAGGGTTCTTCTACTCGTCAGGTCTTTTTTGAAAATGCTAAGATACCTGCTGAAAATGTATTAGGTGATATTGGTAAAGGTCACTTGATTGCCTTTAATGCACTGAATAATGGTCGTTTTAAGTTAGGTGTGATGACAATGGGTGGAGCAAAAGGTAGCTTGGCTACTGCTATCCATTATGCCAATGAACGCCACCAGTTTAAGCAGCCCATCGCCAATTTTGGTGCCATCCAGCACAAGTTGGCAGAGCAAGCCATCCGCATTTTTGCGACAGAATCCGCTTGCTACAGGGTTTCTAACCTAATGAATGAGAAGAAAAATTCCTTAATGAGCGAGGGGATGAGCTTTGCAGAAGCGAAACTCCAAGCGGCTGAGGAATATGCCGTAGAATGTGCCATCCTCAAAGTGGTGGGTTCAGAAACTTTGGATTATGTAGTAGATGAGACCCTACAAGTACATGGCGGAATGGGATTCTCAGAGGAAGGTACTGTAGCGAGAGCTTATCGCGATGCGCGTATCTCTAGAATCTACGAAGGCACCAATGAGATCAATCGCCTGCTTACTGTAGATATGTTGCTCAAGCGGGCCATGAAAGGAAAGATTGACATCGTTAGTCCAGCATGGGCCGTACAGAAAGAATTGACCTCTATGCCTGGCTTTGACCAGCCCGAAGGGCGATATGCACAGGAATACAAAGCGGTCAAGGATTTCAAAAAGATCGTTTTGATGGTTGCTGGTGCAGCCGCTAAGATGCAAATGGATGGTCAGTTGAATCTGAAAGAGGAGCAAGAAATCCTTATGAATGTGGCCGATATGATGAATGATGTACTTCTGGCCGAGTCCTTACTACTCCGCGTCGACCGTCTGGCAGACCTGGACAATAAGACCAATAGCCAAGAAGTCTACGAAGCTATCCTACAAGTCTTTATGTCAGACGCCACTGCTCGCATGCAAAAGAATGCAACAGATGCTTTGACTGGTTTTGCTGAAGGCGATTTGCTAAAGACCTTCCTTATGGGCTTGAGGCGCTTCACCAAGTATCCACCGCTCAATGTCAAAGCGGCTCGCCGTGTCATCGCCAAGCGCTTGATCGAGGCGAACGAATATTGTTTGTAAAGTTGATTAGGCATTAGCCTATTAGAATATGTACGACCCCTTCTATTTTTTATTGATAGAAGGGGTTTTTATTTAAATTACAGCTTAATAATTCGCTGTTTATATAAATACCCCCCCTTCTCCTCTTGCAATACCACACTATATAAACCCTCTGGCCACTGCCTCGTATCTATTCTAAACAATCCGTTCCCTTCTTCCAGCATCCGCTTTTCCACCAACTGCCCTGTCGATTGGTAAATCGCCACTTGCACAGGCCCACTCACCTGACGTGCAGTCCATTCAATATGTAACAAATCCTTAACGGGATTGGGATAAATAGACCAATTGGGCTGCGCACCAAAGTCGACGCTGATGACTTTGCTGTTTTCAACAGCGCCATCTAGGGCAACGGATTTTAAGCGATAATAATTTGTACCAAGATGGGGTTGATGATCTTTGAACTGATAGTCTTGATGACTGTCTTCGGCAGCTAGGGCAGGCTCTTGGCCGATGGCTTGCCAGGCTCCAAGATCAATACTTTTTTCTATGATAAAGTGATCGTGTTGCCACTCTCGGGCGGTTTGCCATTGGAGGTGGATGTGTTGATCAATGGGGAGGGCTTTAAAGTCGAGTAGTTCGACGGGTAGGGCTTGGAGTAGGTCATTGACGGCGGCCAGTACATCGCCTCGGCCATGCCCATAGGTATTATTGGGGATTGCACTACCAGCGGTGCCGCCACAGTTTTGGTTGGTAGTTCGACCAACTGCGGTATTGATGAGGGTGTTTTCGATGAGCGAAACATTACCAATATTGGCAGGGTCAGCTGAAAGCATGAGGGCGATGGCGCCGACGATGTGTGGGCCTGCCATACTTGTACCAGAAAAAGAGGCATAATTGCCATTGCGTGTGGCGGAGCGAACCGCCACACCTGGGGCGGAGATGTCTGGCTTCATACGATTACTGCCATCTACAGTGACTGGACCTCGACTGCTAAAACCAGCAATATTATCTGCATTATTGGTTGCTCCTACGGAAAAACTTCCACTGAACATAGCGGGAGGCGAGCTGATTGTAGAACAATTAGACCCTCCATTCCCAGCAGAGGCGACAACGATAATACCTGCACTCCGCAAATTATTAACCACGGCCTCCATCGTTGCAAAATTACTGCTATTACAGCCCTCACTAGGTGGACAGCCCCAAGAATTATTGATCACATGAGGGGCCTTGGAAGGGTTGGGATGATCGTCATTGATGTCTGTAGGCGCTAAAAACCATTGGAAGCATTCGATATAGGTCGTTGGTGTACCATAGCCTCTGTCCATATTCCTACAGGCGATCCATTTGGCTCCTGGCGCCATTCCAATTTGATTGGTTCCTCCATCATCCCCTACAATTGTCCCGATCGTATGGGTCCCGTGATTATGGTCATCACAAGGGGCGGGCGAATCTGAGCCACAGGGATTTCCAGCTCCTGCGCTATGAATGGCATCATGCCAATTGTAGTTGTGATCAGCAGTAGAACCGTCCCAGCCGCGATATTGCGTTTTGAGGCTCGGATGATCCCATTCAACGCCAGTATCTTGCCCACCGATGACGATATTTTGTCCAGTATAGCCCATTGCCCATACCTGATCTGCAGCCATTTTTAGTATCCCCCACTCTATCGCGGCCGCCCGCCCGTTGGGTGTATCCTCTGTCTCTGCTTCAGGAAGAGCAATAGCAACCTTAGGATTGGCTTGCAGAGTAGCTACTTCGGGAAGACGAGCCAGGGCTTTGATCAAATCTATATCTCCTCCCTTTACCCAAACCGCATTGACTACCCAATAAGTCCGATAATCGACTCCCTGCTGACGGAGCGTACGGATGACATTCACCTGGCTGCTTTGAGCCAGGGCCGATAGGGTTTCGTATACATAATTGCCTTTGGCTGTTTTATCACCTAGCTGATAGGCATCGCTTACATCAGCTTGATCGCTCATGTAGGTGAGCCATTCGACTGTCTCGCCATTTTCAGCGGCTTGCAATACTTCGGCATCCACTTTATTTTTCCAATCATCTCCGTCTGCAGGAAGAAAAGCCAAAAAGCAAAAGGCACAAAAGGCCACAAGGGTAAGTAGCGGTGTTTTCATAATTCTATGGTAGGCATTAAAAAAATATCCCTTAAGCTTTTTCATTTCTCATAGCTCAAGGGATAATGACTATCTAATATAGTAAATAATTACTAAACTGTTGTTTGCCTATTTCTTTAGGATGCGCTCGCTCACTAACAAACGATGGCCATTCACATCAGTAATGGTCAGCAAATAAAGTCCGCTTTGCAAGTCTGCTAAATCCATTTCTACATGACCAATGCCCTCCTGCTGAAGACTCCTAAGCAAAATGCCCTTACCATCAAATAATCGGATAAGATAAGTAGTAGGACGAAAATCATCCTGCGCATTGGCTTGTACATAAAGTTGCTGACTGACTGGATTAGGCGCAATAGTCCATTGCTGGGAGGAGCCATTTTCTACAACAAGGACTTTACTCAAACTCGATTGTCCATTAAAATCAATTTGATTCAGGCGATAATAATTCCTGCCTTTCAAAGGGGCCTTATCTTCAAAGAAATAGTCCTGACGACTAATGCTATTCCCCTGTCCTTCAATCTGGCCAATGCGCTCCCAATTGTAAGAATCTGCACTGCGCTCTACATCAAAATGACTGTGGTTTTGCTCAATGGCGGTAGACCAGTTGAGATAAATTTCGTCATTACTGGGCTCCGCATTAAAAGAAAGTAAATCGACGGCCAGTGCTGTATTGACCGTAAGTCGACCATTGCCCATTGGCAGGGTAGCAAAATTCCAGGAGGCGCCCCCATCATCAGAACAACGACAGGTAAATTCATAC
>JBCBDH010000594.1:0-4262 GCA_038529855.1 Bacteroidota bacterium
CCAATTTGCTTAGAAATTCTGACTTTCTGACCAGTGCTTTTCCCTCAGAATATGGAAATGCAACGGCAGGTGTTTTTGATATTGGCTTTCGCAATGGCAATAAAGACCGCTACGAATTCACCGCACAGCTTGCCGCTTTTAGTGGCTTGGAGGCCATGGCTGAAGGACCCTTGAGTGCTAAAGGCGGTTCTTTTGTTGTCAGCTATCGCCACTCTTTTATCGAACTGGCAGACATCATGGGAATTCCCGTTGGGACCAATGCAACGCCTAATTACAAAGATCTCTCTTTCAAAGTAGACCTTCCTTCTAGTAAAGCAGGTAAATTTTCCATCTTTGGAATTGGTGGATTAAGTGATATCGACTTTTTGGGGGCAGAAATCGACGAAACCGATCTATTTGCCGATCCCAATGAAGATGCCTATGTGGAATCTCGCTTGGGAATCTTAGGGGTGAGACACAATTATATACTGGGTAAGCAAGCCTATATCCGTACCGTTATCTCTACCTCTACGGCTCAAAACTCCTATATCCAAGACAATATATTGATGGAAGAGGATCGGAAGATTCGCGCGGTTGAAGTTGATGATGTAACGAATCGCCTGGCCCTTTCTTCTTATGTCAACAAGAAATTTAATGCCAGGACTACTCTCCGTACAGGCATCCTCATAGAACGTAGCCATTTGGATACCAGAGTAGATGATCGCGATCAAACGCCTGATTTGGATGGGGATGGGGAACCCGATTGGTTTGTCGTGCGCGATTTTGATGGGGCGATGATTCTCTACCAAGCTTATGCCCAAATGCAGTACAAGCTTAGTGAAACCCTTACCCTAAATGGTGGTCTACATGGTCAGTATTTGGATTATAATGACAGCTATGCGGTAGAGCCTCGTATGGCCCTTAACTGGCAGTTTAAGCCCAATCAAACCTTGACTGTAGGATATGGTTTGCACCATCAGATGCAGCCCCTACCCATCTTTTTCTTTGAAGAAGAAGTGCAGCCCGATGTCTATGAACGCACCAATGAGGATTTGGATTTTACGCGGAGTAATCATTTTGTCTTGGGCTATGATGTCAAATTTGGAACGAATTGGCGAGCAAAAGTGGAGACTTATTACCAGTCTTTGAGCGATGTGCCTGTTGAGGCGCAGTCCAGTAGCTTTTCTATCCTAAATGCAGGTGCTGATTTTGTATTTCCCGAAGTAGGTTCCTTGGAAAATACAGGAACAGGCTCGAATTATGGGGTAGAGCTGACCATAGAGAAATTCTTTAGTAAAGGCTACTATGGTTTGTTGACGACTTCCATCTTTGAGTCTACTTATGAGGGTAGCGATGGGGTCGAGCGCAATACGGCATTCAACAATAATTATGTAGTCAATGTATTGGCGGGTAAGGAGATTAAGATTGGTAAAGACAAACGCAATGCCTTGACTTTTGATATGAAAATGACAACGGCAGGTGGCCGTTACTATACACCAGTGGATTTACAGGCTTCTCGCATGGCGGGTACAGAGATTTTGCAGGAAGATAGGGCCTTTAGCGAGCGTTTTGATCCTTATTTCCGACTGGATGTCAAGTTTGGTATTCTTCTCAATAGTGCGAAACGGAAGTTTTCCCAGCAGTTTTTCTTGGACTTTCAAAACATCACCAACAACGAGAATGTATTTGACAGGCAGTACAATCGTTTGACAAATGAGGTGAATACCGTCTTACAATCTGGGTTTTTCCCAGATATCATGTATCGGGTTCAGTTTTAGTAAATAATAGATGATGTAAATCGGATGTTTCGTCAATAGCGAGGCATCCGAATTTTTCGCATCCTCGCTATTTGAGTATTTCGAGGCGAAATTTGCTATCTTTATGTTGAGAACATTAAGAGATATGTATATGACCAGAAGAGAAATGAATATTGAACTTTTGGGCTTTGATGATCGCTGGTTGATGATTATTGGTATTCCCATCGTAGGGGTATTAATGACAGTGATTATGTATCCTACCTATGAGGCAGAAATGGGCGTATTGATGTTTATGCGTTGCAATACAGTCACCTTGATGTATACCATTATTTACTGGTTTGTTTTTCGCAAAATATTCCTCTACTTTCGAAATCGCTTTCCCAATCACCGACAATCACTCAAGCGCATCATTCTCCAATTCACTGCCGTACTTATTAGTTACTTTACGATTAAGCAGGGCATTGAATTTTTTCTACACGAGCCTATTCATCGCTTTATTGGTGCCGATAAACCCAATGCCGTCGCCATGAAAATTGGCTCGCTTGCCGTGATCTTTTTGATCTTAGCCATTTATGAAGGCATCTATTTTTACACCCTGCTCGAACGGTCTATTTCGGAAAAAGAGCAATTGGAAAAGGAAAATATTCAATCGCAGTTGGAGGGTTTGAAAAATCAGGTCAATCCACATTTCTTATTCAATAGCCTAAATACCCTGACGTATTTGATCCCAGAGGATCCTAGACTAGCAGTGCGTTTTGTCCAAAAACTCTCCAAGGTCTATCGCTACATCTTGGAGATTCGCGAACAGAAATTGATTCCCTTATCGGAAGAATTGAGTTTTCTGGAATCCTATGTCTTTCTCCTCAAAGAGCGCTTTGGGAATAATCTCGATGTCGATATCAATATTCCCGATGCAGTCAAGCAGATGAAAGTCGTGCCACTCTCTTTACAAATTCTCATCGAAAATGCCATCAAGCATAATGTTATCTCTACGGAGAAGCCTTTGCATGTAGAAGTTTTTATTGAAAAAGACAATCGCTTGATTGTACGCAATAATTTGCAAAAGAAGAATCAGGTGATGAATTCGACAAAGGTAGGTTTGCGAAATATCAAAAATCGCTACGCCTTTTTTACGGATAAAACTGTCGATGTGATTACCTCGACTAGTGCCTTTATCGTTGCACTGCCCTTAATCCGAATTAAAGATTACTCACAAGTGGTTTGATTAGCCCAATTATGCCAACAGATATTTTAATTATTGAAGATGAATTACCTGCCTCACGGAGGTTGAGTCAATTGATTTTAGAATGTCGTCCGAACGCGGTAATATCCGATGTGATCGACAGTGTAGATGCCGCCGTCAAATGGCTGCGCAACTTCAAAAGTCCACAGCTTATTTTCATGGATATTCAATTAGCGGATGGGCTTAGCTTTGATATTTTTAATCAAGTAGACATCAGTAGTCCTGTTATCTTTACGACGGCCTATGATCAATACACCCTCAAAGCTTTTAAAGTCAACAGTGTCGACTATTTGCTCAAGCCTATTGACCCTGAAGAATTATTGGCTGCTTTTTGCAAATTCGAAAAAGTCTTTCAGGAGCCTCAGCGATATGATCGAAATGCGATTCAGGAATTGGTGACGGCAATGACGCAGAAGGCTTATAAAGAGCGTTTTTTAGTCAAAATGGGACAACAACTTCACTATATCTCCACCCAAGAAGTTGCTTATTTTTATTCAGAGGATGGTATGGTCCATGTAAAAAGCCGAAATAGCAAACAACACATCATTGACTATACCCTGGATCAATTGGAGGAAGTCTTACCCCCTGAATCTTTCTTTAGAATCAATAGAAAAATCATTATTCACATCGACTCGATGAAAAAGATTCATACCTATTTTAATAGTCGACTTAAACTCGACCTCTGGCCCAATACCCAATTGGATGCTATCGTGAGCAGGGATAGAGTAGGGGATTTTAAACGCTGGTTGGATAAGTAGCGGTTCTTTTGTATCTCCCATCCAATAAGGCAGTCAATACTAGTAAGGTAGCTGATATCAATAAAAGTCCTATCCCCACACCAAATTGGTCAGCCAAAGCACCAATAAGTACCGATAGCAAAGCCGTGGTAAAAGTCTGGTAAGAAGATTGAACGGAAATGACTGAAGTGAGGATTTCGTCAGGAACATTATTAGCCAGGAAACCAGTTAGAATAGGTTTTCTCAAATTCTCTACAATATACACCGCGATAAAAATCAAAAGGGATAAAATGGCGAAGGAGTAGTGAAAGAGTAGCCCCGCAAGCCCACCAAAGAAAAGCCCCAATAGCAAAGTCTTTTTTTCGATATTGATCAAGTTCAAAGCAGATAATCGTCCTGCATTCTTAGCGGCATAAGAGGTCAGTAAAAAGATGAAAAAGTAAATCACTCCAACGACTAATCCACTTTTACTCTTTAACTCTATTGCTCCTAGAATGGGGAGTACAATGGCGAGATTAACCATGATGGGTTGAATATAATCTTTAA
>JBCBDH010000595.1:0-4256 GCA_038529855.1 Bacteroidota bacterium
TCGATCGACAACAGTGCAGCACATCGCTCCTACTATTCAACTGGAGGTGCCGCTGATCGATCATAATGAGTGCGCAGGGCCTCGTGGCGCTCGCATAAAGCTCGCAGGGCATTGCGCAGATGAATAGGGTCGAGTGGGCCTTTGAGCTGGATGTCGCTGGCCAGGTTATAGGCCGCTGCCGCTTCCATACCCAATTGTTGCTCAACCCATACTTCCTTTTGTCCCTCGCTTAGGGGGAGCTTTTTTTTTTGACCAGCGGGTTGAACTGCCTGTTCATTAGAAAGGGGCTGCGCTATTCCATTTGGTCGGGCATATCCAGGAGGGTAGACAATGATATTTTGATCTTCTGCTGGCGAAAGATTGATTTTGAAAAAGCCTGCGGTCTGCATTTCTCGAATACTCTCCTCAATGACTTGATAGGTGAAGTCCAGGTCTTCTTGGGTATGGGCCAAAGACATAAGCCCTGCTTTTTCTTTGAGGTGGACGCCTTTTAGGCGGACGTAGTAGAAGAATAGTCGAGACAGCGGATTTTTATCGGTCACTTGTATGGCTAGGACGGAGGCCGTTGAGCGGATGCGAAGAGGTACTTTGGTGCGAATAAACAGGGCTTTTAGTCGCTCTGCAAATCGCGCTGTTTTCAGATTGAGTTCTTCATAAATAACAGCGCCTCTTTTTTTGATCTCGCTTAAAGCTGCATAAGCTGCTGCCAAGCTGAGTGGATGTTTGACAAAGGTGCCACCAAAGAAAGTTACCCCTGCTTCAGGATAGGAATCATCCCCAAATTGCCAAAGCCCACCATCAAAACAATCCATAAAAGACCCTCTACCTGCCAGGGCTGCCATGGGTAATCCTCCAGAAATAATTTTTCCATAAGCCACCAAATCTGCCTCCACCCCATACCACTCCTGCGCTCCGCGCATCGCTACTCGAAAACCAGTAATCATTTCATCAAAGACCAGGGCGATGTTTTCTGCCTGGGTTAAATTCCGAATCTGATGAAGAAGTTCGCGAGGTTGGTGTTCTGGGCAATTGGGCTGTACGGGTTCAATAATCACCGCCGCCAAGTCCTCTGCATGTTTTTTGATGACAGCTAATACATTTGGATCATCGTATTTTAAAACCACTACGTTCTCCACCAAAAATTGAGGAATACCTGGCGATACTGGCATCGAAATAGATTGACCATTGCGCTGAACAGAGCGAACCAGGACTTCATCTGCAATGCCGTGATAATCCCCTTCAAAAACCGCAATTTTGTCTTTTCCTGTCGTCGTCCTCGCTGCTCGCATCGCCGCTGAAATGGCCTCTGATCCCGTATTCACCAAGGTCACTCGATCCATTCCCGTCATCTCACAAAGCAGCTGAGCGACCTTATGGGCCAATGGGGTATTCACCCCTAGCTCAAAGCCCTTTTCCAATTGCGCCTCAACCGCCTCTTTGACAAAATCAGGACTATGTCCAAAAAGCCCAATCCCAAAGGCCATTCGATAATCCACATACTCATTGCCATCCACATCCCAAATCTTCGCTCCCTTTGATCGCTCCGCCGCAATTTGATAAACCATATCCTTCCACAAGCGATTAAAGCCCGTAATAGAACGAGGGTCCGCCAAATGGAGACGCTGTGCATTGGCCAATTCCTGCGATCCCTTGGTTTTTTCCGTGTAGCGATGAATTAGATCATTGAGGTATTTGCGTTCCTGATCACTCAGTCCGTCTGCATTCTTTTTATTAATGGGTTTCCAAGGACCATGACCATTAGCGGAGGGCTTTGTAGGATTAATCTTTTGGGTGTAGGTTTGAGTAAGCCCGTTTTGGGGAGCTGGGTGAATACCATTTTGGGATGGCTTGGCGGGAGTGGGCGTGGCGGTGGGAGGTGTCGTAATTTGACCTCCTCGCAGCAGTTGTAATTGCTGCTCCATAATTTGTAGTTGTCGATGCATAATGCCCTCCAAGCCCTCTGCTGACAGCGCTGAATCATGGGCTGTGGGAGATAGGGTAGGGGCACTGGGTTGGACTGGTGCCAGATTAGGGTTTGGCATGTGAGGCGCAGAAGGGGGCACTGGGTTTTCCTTCGCTTGTGGCGCCTGCATCGCCTGAAGCTCCTCTGCAAAGACCTCTGGGGCTAATTGCTGATCCGCATAATGGGCGAGTGCGTCCAGGGTAGGTGCCTCCTCAAAAAGCTGTCTGAAATTGAGTTTTATCCCCAACTGTTTTTTGATCTTACTCGTAGCTTGTGTCAAGAACAAAGAATCAAAACCCAATTCCAAAAAACTGGCCTGTTCATTCATCTGTTCTTGTGGGATACCACTAAGCTCATGGAATAAATCCTTTAGTTGGGCAAGTAATAATGTTTTTCTTGTTATTTGGGAGGTACTCATAAGGTCATGTTCTGTTCCACTAGTCAATTGTTCAATAGTTGGTTTGGAATGCTTGGTAGGGATCACTTTTTTGGCTTCGATCCAATGGCGCTCTCTGGCAAAGGGGTAGTTTGGCAAACTCACTCTTTGAAAGCCAGCATTATTGATCGTCTTCCAATCAATAGCAAGACCCGCTAACCACAGTTGGCCCAAGCTCTTAAGCAAAAAGGCCAGATCAGGCTGTTGTTCTTTTGGATGTCTGAGCGAGGCTAGAATCCTTTGTTCTTGTCGAGCGGGATGCTGTCGAGCAAAAGTACTCAAGGTCTGTCCTGGCCCCACTTCCAATAAAATGCGGTTTTTGTTCTCTAAAATTTGTGCTAAACCATCAGAAAAGCGGACGGTTTGTCGAAGGTGTTGTAGCCAATAGGCTGGTTCTTGAATCGCCTGCTCATCAGCCCACTGTCCATCCAAATTGGACACAATGGGAATGCTGGGGGGATGAAATTCAATATCCGCTAAAAAGGCTGCGAATTCGGGTAAGATGGCTTCGACCATATGCGAGTGGGCCGCTACAGAGATATGCAATCGCGTGGAGTGGATTTCTCTGCGATTCAATTCTGCCTTCATTTGATCAATGGCCGCTACAGCACCAGATAAGACACAGTGATCGGGTTTATTAATGGCTGCAAAGCTGAGCTCCTTAGCCATTAAATCGCTAATCTCCTCAGCAGGCAATGGAATACTGAGCATGGCCCCTTTGGGTAGTTTTTGAAATAACTGTCCTCTGAGTGTAACCAAAGCCAAAGCATCCTTAAGCGAGAAAACCCCCGCAATACAGGCAGCAGTATATTCGCCCAGGCTATGCCCAATTAATTCAGTCGCTTGAAGCCCCCAACTTTGCCATAGACGAGCGGTGGCATATTCTATGGTGAATAGCAAGGTGATGCCATGCAATGGATTGGTGATGGGGGCGCTTGATGAGGGGTCATCCTTTGGATATAAAATGGATTTTAAATCCAATTGATGGGCTTCCTTTAGGATGGTCAAGCAGTCATTTACGGCCTCCCTAAAAGCGGCCTCTTGTTCATAAAGCCCTCTGCCCATATTGACATGCTGAGCACCACCGCCAGGAAACATAAAAACCAATTGTGGCGATCCCTGCTGGACTTGCCCCGCAATTAATCGAGCGTTATCATTCGCTTGTAATTGATGGGCTAGCTTCGTCAAATCATCAGCGATGATAAATCGACGATGTCGATAAGTCTTTCGACCTAATTGTAAAGTAGCGGCGATATCTTGTAGGGAAAGTGTAGGATGTTTGGACAGATGATGACCTAAATTAATAGTCATTTGATCCAAGGCATTTTCCGTCTTTGCACTGAGTAGTAAAAGCTGATGACTTTTGTTGGGTATTGCTGTGGGCAATAGCGCTGGTGCCTCTTCTAAAATAATATGCGCATTGGTGCCTCCCAAGCCCAAAGAGCTGACGCCTGCCCTGCGGGGTTGAGCTCCGCGAGGCCAGGTTTGTGCCTTTGCTTGTACAAAAAAGGGAGAATGGGCAAAATCAATTTGGGGATTGGGCTTTTTGAAATGAAGACTGGCAGGTCGATATTCCATCTTTAGCGAAAGCGCCGTTTTAATCATTCCCGCAATACAGGCCCCCGCATCCAAATGGCCAATATTGGTTTTTACTGATCCAATTCCGCAATACTGTTGCTGATCTGTGGATCTGCGGAAGGCTTTAGTTAGGGCCGCGACTTCAATAGGATCGCCAATTCTAGTACCCGTGCCGTGTGCTTCGATGTAGGATACAGTAGCAGGAGGAATCTGTGCTTTTTGATAGGCGGCTGCTATGGCCTTTGCCTGACCATTGACACTTGGTGCGGTATAGCCAAT
>JBCBDH010000596.1:0-4251 GCA_038529855.1 Bacteroidota bacterium
CACCTATTCTTCTCAAGTAGAATAGGTGTCCCTATAGGTAAATTTACCCTTATATCGCAGTCGTTTTTTTCCCGTATTATAATGGACCATTCCCGCCAGAACGGTTATTTGGTGACCGGCTTCTTCCCAGACCCTGGTCATTTCATTAAAACGGGAGCCACCGCCATCATCTTTTTCCAAAAAATACTGGTGAATAAGTAGGATTTTCATTGGTGCTGCTGTATGATGGTTTGAATTTTTTTGGTCCTTGTTTCAAATAGTATGGCTTGTCTTTCGTCTTTTATTCCATATAAGCTGGAATACCAGGCCTTTTGATAAATCGGTTGAAGAGTTTTACCATTTTCGTCTACTGCTTTAATGGAAAACTGTTGCTCAAATCCTGAAGAAATATTCCAACGCTGTTGCATCGCTTTATCAGTTGAGTGCTCCATTACATCTTCTATCATCCACTTCGCTTGCTCCTTGTATTTTCTAAGATGACGCTGATGAAGTATGTTGATACCTAATTGTTTAAATGCGTGTATCTGACCATCAAAAAACCAATAATCACCTGATTCATTCAACTCTGCTCTTTGTGCCTCTGACCAATAGAGCCAAATGAATCGAGGCCCTTTTAGCATTTGATCTTGATGGTCTAAGGTGACAGTATTGTGAGAAGCGGTTCCATTAAAATATAAAGTATCTGATAAACTAGTATTGTATTTATAGGAGCCTGCATCCCAAAGGATATTTTCTCCTTTAAACCAAATGTCTACATGCAAATTATCGGCATGAGAAGGACGGTCTCGATAGCTGCCACATTTGATGAAGGTGAAACTATCTTTATCGCGAATGGTGTAATAACCGCCTTTGGAAAAGCTGGCTGTTTCCCGCTGCTGAATATTTATTGCGAATGATGGATTTGAGGTCCGTTCTCTAGCGGCTGTATACCAAAAGGCATCTTCCTTTACTTCGGTATCATTGTATAGATGTTGATGATTAAAATAGTAGTATAAGGCATTTAATTGCGGTCTATAATCGCGATAGGGTAACTCATTGAGTTTAAAGAATAAGGCCCCATCATTGGCCCCGTAGTTGGGGAGCTGTCCGTTCTGGATATTTTGGCATTGATACAAATAGTCGAGCGATTTTTGAGCTCGTTCATATACAATAGGAGTAAACTGCTCTCTATTGTATTCCGCCAGGTGAAAGGCCCAAGTCAGTAGCTGAATAATAACTCGATGGTAGTTGTGTGAGAACTGTAAAAAGGTACCATCCTCATATATCTGATAGCTAATTTCTTTTTCAAACCAGGTTTTCCCCTTGTGCTTCCAATTCTCAGCACCAGGCATAAACGGAAAAAGTAGCCCTCCGAGATAAAGCATTAGGGTTTCTGTAATGGCATGATTGTTTCGAACGGCAATTCTCGAAAAATGAATGTTCTGATAGACATGCTCCAGTTGCCAATAAATCATGTGCATAATCCGCTGAAAGCGCTCAGAACTTAGGGCGGACGCATTGGCATAGTAATACAAAGCAAAGGTCCAATTGAGGACCCGCAAAGAAATCTCCTGACTGCATTTGTAATTAGGTCCCTGATTAATCGGATTGGCTTTTATCCAGGAATCTATTTCTGCAAATACCTGCTCGGAAGAATCCACATCAAAATGGTAATCATAACGAATCAGGGTGTACAAAAAGGAAAATCGCGATTTTTCCCAAACATATTTGATATCACCAGCCTTATCGGAAAAGTCTTCCACCTCTGTCCAGTGTTTCTGGATGTTATATTGGTAGCCAGAGTCTGGATTGGTTAGCCAGTCGTAGTCTTTTTTTAGATCAATAGTTTTGGCGCTAAAAAAAAGCAATTGTCCAGCACTAATTGCCTTGTAGGCTTTTTCAAGTGAGTCCAAAGGATTCTTTCTACCCTTGATTTGGGTTTTACTATGGAAAAAGAAAGGAGCTTTTTGTTTTCGCCACTCCTCTAGGCTGATGAATTGCTCTTTTTCGGGAGCTGTTGGAAATTGTCTTTTTAACCAACCAGATCGACATTTGATCTCGTGTAGGCTGCGAAAGGCGACGTATTTCCAGCCCATATTTCTTATGATCTCCCGACCTAGTTTAAACTTCTGCCACATGATTGGCTAACTTAAACGTTTGCAATTCGGCATCTACTTTAAGCCAAGTGCCTTGTTTTAAGGATTTTATGGCAGCAAGAGAAGCACTACTAGAATTGATAAGTTCGTTGATTGGAATCAGGGCATCGCCTCCTTGTTGGGCTCTTTCATTAAGCAAGCGGAACTGCTCAAAATGTCCTTTATCCAACTTGGTTTTCATTCCCGAAAAGCCCGATACGCCATAAGCGCTTAGTTTGCGGAAGTTGTCGAGGATAAACACCTGTTGTTGTGCATAAACTTCTATTCGTTCTTTAGAATAAGACTTGTGTCCGTTTGCAAAATAGTGGATGCTACCCTGATCGCCATTCTCGAACTTGAGCAGCAAACAGGCATTATCTGTATTTTCTTGTGGGTGTTTACCCAATGCACTCATACAGACGGAACTTACCCTACTCCCAGATAGATAGATCATCAGATCGATGAAATGACAGGCTTCTCCAATAATACGCCCTCCTCCTACCTTCTTATCGTGTATCCATACCTCTGGTGGAATAAAACCCGCATTCATGGTAGCGATCATATTCTTGGGTGCTTGTTCGTTGAGTAGCGATTTAATCTTTTTTATGTGCGGAGAGAAGCGCCGATTAAAGCCTACATTCAAATTGGCTTTAGAGTCTTGATAAGCCTGTATGATATTTTTGAGCTCCTGTTGGGTAAGTGCCAGTGGTTTTTCCACAAAGACATTCTTTCCTGCTTCCAGGGCAGCGATAACCATTGGGGCATGGAGGTTGTGGCGGGTCGTCAATATCAGGGTATCCACTTCTGGATCTTCTAAAATCTCCCTATAATTGGTTGTACTCTTTGGTATACCATACTTTTTAGCCAATGCCGTAGCGTTTACCCCTCCTGCGCTAGAGATGTATTTGGCTTGTAGATCAATCTTTTTCAAGATTGGGAGCATGGTCATTTTTGTAAAGTTCCCTGCTCCAATGATACCAAATACACCGCTACTTCCATTAAAGGATTTATCACTTAATTGGACGGTATTTTTTGCAACGGTATCTGCTGGATAGACCAATATAGAAGCGATAGATGGCGATTGGCCTATACTTCCATAAATCTGGTCGTAATCTTGTAGAGGGATTTGCTCACTGATGAGTGGCTGGACATCTAGGCGTTTGGTAGCAATAGCTTCCAGGATCGCTTGGAAGTTTCTCTTTTCTGTCCAACGAACAAAAGAAAGGGGATAATCCTGTCCTTTTTGTTCATAATTATCGTCATACCGCCCAGGACCATAAGAGCAGGAGACCTGAAAGGTAAGTTCCTTTTCATAAAACTCCGCCCTGTTCAATTGTAAGCCGATCACGCCAACTAAGATAATTCGGCCCCGCTTTCTACTCATCCGCGCAGCCTGAGAAATGATATCATCGGTCTTAGCGGATGCCGTAATGATCACCCCATCTGCTCCTACACGTCCAGTCAGGTCTTCGACATATTTTACGGGATCAGTTCCCAATGTAGGATTAACAGTGAATATGCCTTTTTCTTTAGCTATTTGCAGTTTGGTATTATCGAGATCTACACCAATGACTCGACAGCCATTAGCCATTAACAACTCGGCAGTTATCAAACCAATTAAGCCCATGCCGATAACGACTACAGTTTCACCAAAGGTTGGATTTAAAAGACGAATCCCTTGTAGGCCAATAGATCCAATGACGGTAAAGACAGCTTCTTCGTCGCTAACATTATCGGGAATATGGGCGGCCAAATTCTGTGGAATACAGACAAACTCTGCATGCTGACCATTAGAAGCGACCCTATCTCCAACTTTAAAATCGGTTACCCCTTCTCCGATATCAATAACTTCCCCCACATTGCAATAGCCCAATGGCAGGGGTTGCTCCAATTTATTAAATACCGCTTCCAGCGTGGGGATTAGTCCATCAGATTTAATTTTATCCAGTACCATTTTTACCTTATCTGGTTGTTGGCGAGCCTTAGCAATTAAGCCTGCTTTACCAAATTCAACCAGCATTCGCTCGGTACCTAGTGACACTAAACTTCGTCGAGTCTTAATCAAGACATGTCCTTTCCGAACTCGAGGGGCAGGGACATCTTCAAGAATCGTTTCTCCCGACTTAAGATTTTGAAT
>JBCBDH010000597.1:0-4250 GCA_038529855.1 Bacteroidota bacterium
AACTTAATGAAGAACCCATCGTTACAGAGGTTTACAGCCAGGGGATTCCATCTGGCGTGAACTTGACTTTCAGATAGATAAAATTGTACAGCAATGGTATCATTATAGGCCGCCTGATCCGTAGCCATTGTCGTCCAAACTTTCAAGCTATGCCGCCCACTATTCATCGTCGCAATGGCTTGATTGAAAATATAATTGATTGTCACACCAGATGGAATCCCCTGGCTGTAAACCTCTGTAACGATGGGTTCTTCATTAAGTTGATAATTGATGGTAAAACTTTCCTGCTGAATAAAATTGCCTGAATTGCGAATATTGACCCCAATTTTCAAGCCATCCGTTAGGCAATGCTGCAAATGCGTCTGAAGCGGTTCGCTAATGCCAACAATACTGATGTCATTATCTACCGTACAGTTGAATAAACTTGTTCCGTCACTAATGGCGATGGTACGGGGGCTAATGGCCCCATTGTCATCTACAGCACTTACCGCAAACCAATTTTCGATATTGGGGCTAGAGATCGGCACCTCGATCAGTGTATTACTGAGATGCATGATGCTATCCATGAATTGCTCGCCTAGTTGATAGACAATATAGCTACTTGCTCCTTCCACTGCATTCCAGGACAAACGGGTGAAGTCCTGACAAACCTTTTGCACCTTCAGATTATCGGGAACGGGCAAAATAGAAAAGACCTGCTGACTTTGATCGCTATAGCCATCTCGACTGATGCGGATAAGGGCCTTGCCACTGACAGACTCAGGAATAGTCCAATTAGCTGCCCGCTGATCGGCTGGCGCCGACCCAATTAGTTGCCAGCTGTTTCCTGCATCCACAGAATATTCCAACAAAAATTCCTTTTCCTTTCCATAAGCATCCCAGTTGATGGTCAACGCTTCCCCTGGCTCAAATCGCTCTCCACCTATTGGGTGGCTGAGTTGGATATCCTGTTTAAAGATTTCATAAACCAAATAATAAGCTTGTGGTCCTTCTGGAACTTCTGTTCCAATCACATCTATGGTCAGTTCTCCAACTTCTGGATTACTAATGATGACCTGCTCTACATTATTGAGGTGATCTTCCCCCTCCTGAGCAGGAGCCGCTAATAATTCAGGATCTGGGCGATGGTCTAATACCAGTGGGCGGTGAACAGTCCCATTTGGACGATGGACGAGCATATCAAGGTCATTGACCAAGGCTCTGGAACTGGAAGGCGAGCCTGCTTTATCATGCCAATACACCATAACCCGAATAGCTTCTACTGGTTCGGTGAGATTGATATAATGTTGATTGGTTTTTCCCTGTTGTAGTTGTCCCCATTCATAACGTTCCTCTTCGAGTAATTTCCAGGCGCGATAGCCATTGATGCGTCCCCAGCCATAGGAAAAATCAGGGCCTGGATGGCCTAGGTCCTCTGCTGTATTTAGTATGCTGGCCTTGATTAGGGCAGAATTGGGGTCTTGTCCATTGTGATGAAGGCGATAAGCCTGATACAACTGTGCCAATACGCCAGCCACTCCAGGAGCTGCTGCTGAGGAACCATTGCTCTCGATATAAGCATTATTAGGAGCGGTCGATATTTGCCCACTGCCATTAGCACTAATGTCTGGTTTGATGCGGCCATCTCTGGATGGCCCACGGCTGCTACTGGCAATGCGTTTGTCATTTTGATCCAAATTGGCTACCGCTATTACATTTTTACCAGCTTTGATTCCTCCAGTGATGGTTCCCCAACCTGCTCCTGCTCCATATCCACAGTCTTCAGTCCCTGTATTCCCACCAGAGAAGACATGGATTAAGGCAGAATTATCCCAAATCTGTTGATCTGCTTGTTGAGAAAATACGGTGTAACCTCGATTACAACCATCGCCATAAGAAGTACTCGTTATAACGACCTCTTCGCTCAAACCCAGTCTGTTTCGCGAAGATCGAACGGCATCAAAACCGTTGACCACATGGAGAAAGGCTCCAGGAGCCATACCTCGATAGCGAGGATTGAGATTGCCAGCACCCGTAAGAATCCCTGCGACAATTTCTCCGTGGTTGCCATCCATATCTCCCAAAACGGCCTCTTGATTGGTTCGGCCATTAAAGTCGATGTGTGGCCCAATAAAGCCATCATCACCTATGGCAATGTGGACATTACTTCCATCAAAGCGATAGGCACTCTTAAAATAAGTCGCTAGACGATTGGAGCGATGTAGATTTCGACCTCGCTCATCCTCTGCGACTGCTTGAGGACCAATCCACTCTAGATAGTGAACGAAGTGAAGCGCTGCGATTTGAGGAATTTGCGCTTTGCGCAATTGTAGTTCAAAGGCATGTACTGTTGGATAGGCATCTCGAATTTCCAGGCCCTTGCGCAAAAGTAACTGCTCGGCCAGTGTGGGAGAGATATTTGACTGATATTGGAGAAGGACCGTAATTGTCGGTTCACCAGCATCTCGGGCTAATTCTATTTGATCAATCAGTTCAGGAGATATCCTATCCGCTGTGGGAATGAGAGCGATGGCTTTGATCAGTCCTTCAGGGAGTTTATGGGGAGCTAAATCAGCGGGGATAGCGGCTAAGTAGCAATGACGAGGAACATAGCTCAGCAAGCGAATACCCAGGCTTTTCAGGATGGTTTTTTCCTCCTGATCGGGCAGTCTTTCAAATTGTAGATAGCGGTAAAAAATGCCTCCAGTCAATTCTTGACGGTCAAAGCTCAGCCGTTCTGCATGCGTATCAATAGGACGAAAGGCTCGTTCACTTTCCGTTTTTAGCATCAAAAAGGGAGCGTCATCAGGCAATTGTGCCCAGATGAAAAGGTTGGCCCATAAAAAGGCTAAGACGCAGGATATGATTAATCTGTACAAAGTCATTAGCCGTGAAAAGGGGAGCAAGCGAAGGTCTGCCCGATTTTATAGCTTTGAAGATACAGCATAAAATGCTGATTTGCAAAACATAAGACTAAAATGCTGGTAAAAGTGGTAGGATATTTCAGCTTAGTTCCAGGCTAATAAAGAACGAAAGGTATTTCTATATCGGAAGAAAGGAAGCCTCGCCCTGTCCCTCTTTTAAAAATTGCTCACAAATCTCCTCAAGACTTTGTTGGAAAGGGAGGTATTCAAAATCCAGCAATTGTTTGGATTTTTGATGACCATAGGTAAAATGACAACTGGTCATTAAAGCAGTTTCTCTACTCAAAGCAGATCTTCGCCCCGTCAAACTAGCCCATAAAGACAGGGGAATGGCAGCGACTTGGGCTAATCTGGGATTTACCCTGATGCTAGGCGGTTTTTTCCCTAGCAGGGGAGCGATTTGGCTAAATAGCTGTCGGTAGGAGAGATTGACGGCGCTGGCAATAATCCGCTCCTCTTCGATGTCGCTCTCCATCAACTGAATGGCCATCCTCGCTACATCGCGCACATCCACATAAGCACTCGCCCCCACTGGATAAAAACGCATCCCCGCTGACAACTGCCGAAACAATCGGGCCGTCCCCCGATCCCAAAAACCACTACCCAATATAATCGAAGGATTGAGTATCGCAATATTCAAGCCCTCTGCTCCTGCTCGCCAAACCTCCTGTTCTGCCAGGTATTTGCTGATGGCATAATTGGAATTAAAAGGACTTCTTTCCCATTTATTGTTTTCGTCGATGTGCTGGCGAGAACGGTTTCGCCCAATAGCCGCAATAGAGCTGATGTGCAAGAATTTTTTAATCCCGCTGTATAGGGCGGCATTAACTACGGTAGCTGTTCCTTCAGCATTGATTCGACGCATGGCATCTCTGTCTTTTCGCTCATGAGAAACCAAGGCTGCAGCGTGGTAGACCTTATCGACTCCTTGCATGGCACCTTCCAATAAAAAATGATCGAGAAGATCGCCCGTTATCCACTCGACTTTATCCTTCACAGGCTCCACTAAATTCATCGGACTATCGGGCCGTCGGAGGGCTCGTATGTCATTATAACCCTGTTTGACGAGATAGCGCAAGATGTAAGAACCCAGGAAACCAGTTGCGCCCGTAATAAAAATAGTTTCTTGTTTATTGCTCATGGGAGGGTACTTTTTGGGGAGGTAGATAGATGGCGCCACCAATGGCTTTTCCTGCAGCCCCCGTTACACCTGGCATACAGTTGGGAACACCCGCTATGCGGAGTAGTCCCATCAAAGCCATTAATGCCGCTTCTTTGAAAGAAATAATGGCCGCATCAGGCACCACTATCTCCAAGAGACCTGTCAATCAGTTGGCACTGTGGAGA
>JBCBDH010000598.1:0-4243 GCA_038529855.1 Bacteroidota bacterium
TTACCATCCCATGAAATGGATATTGATAAGCCTCTTGATTCCTATATTGATGTGTAAGCCATTTGACGCCCTAGAACCCCTGGCCAAAGCCCGTATCGCTTATTACGAAAAGGACTATGTTCGCAGCATCGACTTTTATCAACAAGCCATCCAACTGGCTGGGCCCCATGAAAAAGGTATCTATTATATGGAACTAGCCTCTTGCTACATCAAAATGGAGCAAGCCCCCAAAGCGGTCCAACAATTACAAGAAGCTTTCCAAATGGGCTGGCTTAGCCCACTGGGCATTGACTACGAAGTCCGTCTCGCTGATTTATCCAATCACAGCTCATGGCCCAGTTTGCAAGCCCTGGAAAAGCAAGCCTTTGAATCCTATTTCCAACAATGCCCCCAGTCTGAACTCGCACGGGATCTGGTTCGCCGCTATCGCCAAGACCAGTATCAACGCTATCGCATCGTCGAAATTCTCGGCCCCAAACACGGCTGGCGCTCCCAAGAGGTCATGCAAGCCTATAGGCAACAAAGTCAGGTAGACCAACAAAACCAAGCGGTGCTCGACAGCTTGGTGGCGACCAATGGCTTTCCCAAACAAAGCGAAGTGGGCTGGCTGGCTGCTGAAGGGGCCTTCCACATCGTCCAGCACGCCTCTCTGACCTATCAACAGCGATATCTCCCGCTGCTCCGCACGCAAGTCGAGACCAAAGAACTCGCCGCTGATCATCTGGCCTTTCTAGAAGATCGCATTTTGGTCAACGAAGGCAAAGCGCAGCGCTATGGTACCCAGATGCAATGCAAGGGAGATACCTGTTGGGTTCGCCCAATTGAAGCAGCGGAACAAGTAGATGAACGGCGACTGGCCATTGGACTTTTGCCTATGGAATGGCATTTGAAGATTCGACATTTGAAGGATGGGCGGGTTTATGTTTGGGAGCCTTGAGCCTCTAGAGCAGCTATTAAATGTCCAATAATATTGTTATTTTCACAAAAAGGGTTTTTGCCCTGGCATTCACTATTAGGACACACATGAGAAAATGGCAGCGAAATTATTCCTTGCTTATCATCCCGCAGATGAGCATATTAAAAATGATTTTAAGAAATACCTGACTCCATTACAGCTAGATGCATGGGATAGTGGTCAGGTAGTGGCAGGTGAGAAGACGGAAGAGACGCGGAAAAATCATTGGAAAAAGGCCCCACTTGTCCTTCTTCTGCTCAGTGCTGACTTTTTAGCTGATGATAAGCTTTGGACAGAAATTCAGCAGTTTCACCAAGAATTTCCCAGACCTATTATACTGCTCAATGGCAGGCCGAACTCTTGGCAAGAAACCTGGCTTAGAGACTATCCTATCTTACCTAATGCCACACAAAATTTGATTAAAGAGCAAGGCCAATTGGATGATCTGCTTGCCAAGAAAGCGGCAGAGCAGCTTAAGGAATTGGTTTATGGAGAGGAAGAAAAGGAGGAGCCCGTTGCTGTGTCTCCGATTCCTGCGCCTGGTTCATCAATTGGACCGCTTAGTTGGGGATTGATGGCTTTAGTACTGTTTGGTATTGTCCTGGCTCTATGGCGCTTATTCTATCCATCTAATATTGATCAAAACCCTTCGTTACAAGAATCTGATAACATAACCCTTATTGCTGAGGAAGCCCTTCTGTTTAGAGATACACAGCGATACAATATTTTGTTGTTTCCATTTAGACCAGGGACAAGCGGTAAAAAGATGGCGGTAGATACGGCGATATGGGATCGCTTGAATTTCTTTACGATAGCAGAAAAATTGCCATTGGAATCAGCTATTTATGGTCTTGAGCCTATGGAGACAGTAGGTCTGTTAGATATAGATCGCTTGAAGACCATTAGTCGAAATCATCACTCTGATCTGAATATTTGGGGCAATTATAACATTCCAGAAAATAAGGATTCTACGTTGATCAATATCTATTATCAAGCGCGGAATCTATATCATGAAAATATGATTCGAGATGTGGATCAAACCAAGGTGAAGAAAATTGAAGACATCCTCATTTTGTCAGAAGGAGCTCTGACGGCAAGTATTGAAAACATCGTTTTTTGGGCCTTAGGGATTATGGCTTTTCGGGAAAGAGAATATGAGACGGCGATAAAGCGATTTGAAGGAATGAAGAATTTGAAAGAGGAGGAGCATCAGGTAAAGCAGTGGTGTGCGATAGCGGAGTGTTTGTTGGCTGTTGAGGCGTACGAGCGAGCTCTAAATTATTATGATCGTATATTGAAAGTGGAAGAAGATAATGCTATTGCGCTAAATAATAAAGCTAGTATTTTATTAAAGTTGGGTAGAGATGGTGCTGAAAGCCTTTTAGCTTTTGCTCACAAAAAATACCCTAATAACGAAGTAATTGCAGGAAATTTTGATGCTTTACAAAGAAGGAAGGGACAAGAAGAGGATGTAATAACACCTCTAAAAAGAGAAGAAGTTGATATAGATAATATCTACCTTATTCCAGAGGTACCTAAAGGGGATAGTCTTCTGGTATCAAATTATCCCAATTCAGCTGACTCGACTAATTTAAAAATTGGAACCATGGACTACAGTATCCCATCTGTTGGTGATACGATCGCTTCTTCTATGGCTCCTCATCCAATCTATTCAAACGGCTTGGCCAAAGTTCGACTTGATTATTTGTATTATTACATTTACCAATACGGTTATATGAATGAACAGCGAGTTCTGGTTATACCTATCCAGTATTCCTATGCAGATAATTTCAATAAGGGATTGGCCATTGTATCAAAGGAAAAGGATCATTTTGAGCTGATTGATGTAAAGGGAAATACCGTTTACTCCCTACCGAATGGTCGTATCTCTTCTTTTGACGAAAAGTATTATTTGCTGGTTGAGAATAATAAAAAAGGGCTATTGGATCGATTCGCCAGGCTTATTATCCCTCTTGAGCAAGAAGAAGTAATCAAGTTTAATCGCCATTATTTCAAAGTGAAAAATGACAAAGGTTGGGGCTTGGTTGATAGTGTAGGAAAAACTATTATTGGTAATTATTTCGATCAAATTGATTTATTTGATAATCGGTTCTATCGCGTTCAGATGGGGGATCAAATTGGTCTACATGACCTATCGGGAGCTCCTGCAATTCAATGTCAATATGAAGATTTGAGAGCTGCTGGTGAGCTGCTAATTGCTAAGAAAGGAGGATATTATGGTTTGATTGACTTTAATGAGCAGATTATTACTCCTCACAAGTATAAGATAATCGAATACTTAGATGAGAATCGCTTTGTAGTCTACAATGAGAAATACCGCTGTGCATTAGTCGATCAAGAGGATAAAGCAATAATTCCTTTTTCAAAGAAATTATTGCGAATAGAACAGCTTGATCATCAATACTATAAAGTAGGTAATAGAAATGGATGTGGCTTAGCGGATTTAGCTGGTGAACTTATCATCCCCATGCTATATGATGATATCAGTATTTTTGAGCCTGAGTTATTGTTCGTTCGTACATCCAAGGGGGCTGGTTTAGTAGATCTCAATAACAGGGTTGTTGTACCGCTATTTTATGAAAAAATAGCTCGTCTTTCTAAAGACACTTATCTGACACAGGATAAGTCAATGAAGTATGGTATTGTTAATAGTACAGGTAAGGTTTTGTTGAAAAACGAATACCTTAATATTGAATTAATAGGTAGCGAATCAGTTATTGTAAGTGAGCGATATTATTTACCAAAGATAGGCTCAGAACTACCGAAGTTTATTGTCCGCCAGGGTTTATTTAATCTGAAAGGAAAGAAAATTCTTCCCACCGTATTTAATAGCTTAAAGCCTCTTAAGTATAATTTACTAGAGGCCAAAGAAGGTAAAGGGTATGGCCTATTTGATTTTGAGGGGAATCAAATCTTATCAACGGGTTATGAAGATTTAGATTTTAATTACCTTAAGTATGATCTGATCGTTGTAAATAAAAAGGGGAAGTTTGGTCTATTTGATATAAAAGGAAAAGCCATCTTACCCATTAGTTACGAAGAGCTGCGTCCCATTAGTAAAGAGTTATCTATTTTCAAAGAACAGGATAGGTATGGTATTATAAATGCTAGAAAAAATATAGTTTTACCCCCCATATATCATCATATTGGTACTTTTAGATACAATTTAGCTCAGGTTAGATTGGATGATCATTATAGCTGTCGGAGGTCCATTCATATTGAGGGGGTATGCTTACGTATCCTTTCAAATTGATAAACCCATAATGA
>JBCBDH010000599.1:0-4216 GCA_038529855.1 Bacteroidota bacterium
GCAATGAGTTAGGGGTGATTAAGGTAGAGGAGCAGGGTGTGTTCAATAAGTTTAGCGTTGATTATTACAACCAAATCAACGAGGACTTGGTGGATGGATTTGAGCATGTATATGCTTATGATCAGCAAAATATCTTTATTGGCACTGAAAAGGGCTTTGTACATTTTAGCCCATTACCAAATAAAAATACTGATTTTCCCTTCAATATCTTAATCCGCAATGTGGCCTCTATCACTGCAGGCGACTCGACCATCTTTTGGGGTAAAACGGAAATCAACCCTGAGCAATCCTTTAATTTCCAGAATCATATGAATGATTTCCGCTTTACTTTTTCCGCTCCCTACTACGAAAAAATCAGCTATTTAGCCTATCGCTTTAAGCTAGAAGGATTTGAAAAAACATGGACCCAATGGTCTCCCAAAATGGAAAAGGAATACACCAATCTGCCCCATGGCAACTACGCCTTTAAAGTGCAGGCCAAAAATGCCTATGGCCAAATAAGCGAGGAAGCCGTCTTTCCCTTTTCCATTTCCCCACCCTGGTACTGGTCCTGGTATGCCCGAATCGGCTATTTCTTTATGGGTATTATCGGATTTTTTGGCCTATTCAGACACATCTCTAATCGCGAGGCCAAAAAAACGGAGGTCCTAAAACAAGAGCAGGCCCAAAGAATGGAACAAAAAGAGGCGGAATTTAAGAAAGAAGTAGAGAAATCCGAAAGCAAAATCATCAAGCTCCGCAATGAAAAGCTCAATGCTGATATCAAACACAAAAATAGTCAATTGGCCTCTGCCACCATGCATCTAGTCCAAAAAAGTGAAATCTTAATCAAGATCAAAAACGATCTACAAAATGTCGAGTCAGAGGCTCCCTTTGAACTCAAAAGAAAGATTCAGCAAATCACCCGTGCCATTGAATCCGATATCCAACTGGACAATAACTGGGAGCAATTCGAAACCTATTTTGATCAGGTGCACGAAGACTTTTTCAAACGGCTCCGCCTAAAGTTCCCAGAGCTCACCCCCAAGGATCAAAAGCTCTGCGCCTATCTTCGCATGAACCTCACCACCAAAGAAATTGCCCCCTTGCTCAATATCTCTGTACGCGGTGTAGAGATTAGCCGCTATCGTTTGAGAAAGAAATTGGGCTTGAATTCTGAAGTGAATTTGGTTTCTTTTATCATGGAGGTCTAAAAAAAAACCTCAGGCTCACAACAGAACCTGAGGTCATCTTTTTCTACTTGGTGTATCAAACACCAGCTACATTGTATCTAAATGGTTTCCAAAGCATTGAAGTCCATACTTAGCACCTCATCGCCAACCTGAATGGGCAGCATTTGGGTCTTTGTATCGGATTTGACGATCAGCCAATACTTACCAGCCTTCAGTTCGCTGAGGTTGTACTTTCTTTCAAAAAGTTGGGTATGAATGACATACTCGCTAAATAGGCGCTGCCCATTTCCATCTTGAAAGCTTACTTCCACAAAAGCAGAAGCCATATCCTTGGTATCCAATAAGATGGTTTTTTCTCCCATTTTTTTAATGGTAAAACCAGGCTGATTTCCGTCTGTTGCAGGCCCTGCATAGGCCAAATTGGCGATTCCTAATGCCAATATTACACATCCAATTTTCAATAGTGATTTCATTCTTAAAACCGTTTTGTGAGAAAATTTGATTTTCACTATCATCAATATGACAGGACAAATCTATGGGGCTTCTCCACCCGGTTCTACATGAAAATTAACCAATTTAGATGCTATATTGACATTATTGAAATTAGTGGGAAAGAGAGGAGATAAGATACCATTAATAGGGGTAATATGGTATTAGTTGGGGATGGGTTAGTGTCGGAGTAACTTGGAGTTACTCCGACACTTTAGGGATTAATCTTGCTTGACGTAGAAAGGGAAATTAGCCGTTGCGGCATTGCCATTGCCATCATAGATGTAGGCAAATAAACGATAGGGGCCTTCTTTCTTGGGGGCTTTGAAATTTAAGACCCCATTTTCACTACCAGGTCTAACAATGATCTCTACGGGTTCTGGTCTGGATTCTGCATCCCCACCAGATTTGATGTCTGTACTTTCGGGAAGAATTTCCCAGCGATATTTGAGCACGTCGCCGTCGGGATCAGAAGTCATGGCTTTGAAAGTGACATCTTCTTTGGGTTTGACATAAACATTGTCCAATGGAACTTTACCATTCATGGACATGGAAGCGATTCTGGGAGAGCGATTCTCAGGGAATTTGCCACTCCAGGCCATCTCTAGTTCATCCATTACCCCTGTCTCCGTGCCATCTTCTAGGAACAGGCCATACCAAGTAGGGGTCGTCTCCTGCTTTTGCCCCCAGAGGAAAACATAAGAGCCAACACACATTTCTTTATCCCTTGCGATTCCTTCTTCATAACGCAATTTGTAAACTGCTGCCTTTTCCGTACTGGTTTGCTCAACAGGTACGCCCCAATCTGTTTTAGCTACTTCCCAGTGGCCAGTTGGGCCCCATTCCGCGATGACATAGGGACGATCCCATCCATAAGCGCGGATTTCCTTATCGATACCAATCAATCCACCATAGGTATTGATACCATAGATATCAATATGAGGCGCTCTTTCCTTGATCAACTGTACCTCTGCCACATCCAAACCGGCCGTGACCGTCATTGTAGGATGATTGGGGTCCGTCTCTTTGATCATCTTAGCGATGTCATCAATGGCATTCCATACTTTAAAATCGCTGTAAAACAGATCGGTCTCATTGCCAATACCCCAGGCCAAAATAGCGGGATGGTCTTTATAGGTCTTGACTACTTCTGTAAACCGCTCCAACTGCGCTTGTACGCCTTTGGTGTCGTTATAGTCAAATCCTTGTCTTTCACAACCCACCCAAAGACCAAACAGAACGCTCAGTCCTTTCTCGTGGGCTTTATCCAAGATATTAATGGCCTCTCCTACCCCCCAAGTACGCACAGAATTGGCGCCATAAGCCACTGCGCGATCGAGCTCCGTCTGACCACCTACGCCTTTAATATAATAGGGCTTCCCACCCCGATACAATTGCCATGCGCCACTTTCATCTTGACGCATCTCTACTTTGATTGGTCCTTCAGGGGCTTGGCCGTAAAGCGAAAACACACCCAAAAGCGCAAAAATAAGGAAGCTAAGTTTCTTCATGCCTAACCAAACTTTTTTTTTTGAAATAATGAATTTTCCGAAAAATTAAGGAAATAATATAAGGCCAACAAAATAATAGTGCTTTGATGTAGCAATGATGTATAGCAAAAAAAAAAGATGTAAGGGTGATGTAGGTCTATTTTGAGCCACCAAAAGCTTATTCTATATTTTTGCTCATAACAAAATGATATACTTTTATGGTTCAACTATTCAAAACGAAAAATTGGAATCTTTCCTACCAGTTAGGGATTCCGCTTAAACGAGGCCCCAATGCCAAGGGGATTTGGACCTGTGTGTTTTTGCTATTGGCAGGTATAACATATGGTCAGGTAGGCTTAGTTGCTAATGAAGGCTTTCACCTACCATCTACTCAACAGACCGATACGACAATAGCAACCCCAAATGCATCTGATCCTTATTACTATGACTCAAAGGTGATTGCTGGTGCTTGGTATGACACCAGTTATGTAGAGAAAAAACTTAGGAAACGAGATCAAAAGCTCATCACATTTGGCTACGCCCGAATGTTTGGCTATGGACGAAATATGATAGATGCCTACCCAAGTCTTGCCCCTTTTGAGAAGGCTTATGGTATTGGGGACGGCTATCGCGAACCGATGCTGTCTTTCAATGTGATCGGTCGTCCCAATGGCAAGGCGAGCTTTGGTACAGAACTTTTTGTCTTTGCGCCTTATGCAGGGACTTTTGAAGAAAATGTTTTTACCATGAACCTCGGTCTTAACTTCTATGGTAATTTCCGTACTAATCATGGAAACTTTGGGGTTCGCGCTGGTGGTATTCATTGGTATAATCTGAGTGACTTTACCATTGGTATCTTTCAAATTCTCGAACGCTTTAGCATTTTCGATCGCACCCCCTGGGAAGGGGTGACCAATGAAGGGAAGTACGATGCCTATTTTGATACAGGCGCCACTAGCCCTGGTGATTTGCGATGGAACAACCAACCATTTCAAGGACTCATTATTAATGGAGGCAATTTGCCAGGTAAGCTGAACTTTGACCTATTTTGGGGAAAGACACAGG
>JBCBDH010000600.1:0-4188 GCA_038529855.1 Bacteroidota bacterium
CATAGCCTGATACAAAACGAAGGCTATTTCTGAGTACGCTGGCGGCATTGGACGTATCCGCATCTCCAGTTGCATATCCGCTGAAATTGACATCAGGATTAGAATAATGTTCAATGCGGGAGCAATCTTCCCAATTGGGATTGCCATTAAATGGCTCAGCAACATCCTGACATCCATCAGCATAACCCATGACTGTTCTTTTATTAGGAGCCAGACTTTTGATCAGATAGCCTTGCCCAATGGGAAATTGGGGCCGATTGACTCCTCTGGCATCCCGATCGTGAGAAAGGCCAAGATTGTGCCCAAGCTCATGTGCAAATTGGTATCTATTGGCCGCTTTCGCTGCTTTTACCACATTAAAAAAGCTACTTTGGGCGGTCGAACTTCTATTGAGTGTGCATATATAGGGAGAGAGGACAGATTGGGCATAGCTGCCACCAGAGCCAGTGCCATTGAGTTGCACCCAAACACTTACTAAATCAGCATCGAAAGCTTGTCTTCGCGCCTTGATTTGAAATTCATCGACAATTAAGGTGCTTTCAATCAAATCGGCAATGGAGCGGGTCGAACTTCTACTTTCCAGTCGACCTTCTGGATCATGGATTTGTTCTGCCCCAGCCAAAACCACTCGACCAAATACGCGGCTGCTGTTAAAAATATCATTTTGTAAGTCCATCACATCTTGTATACTGGCTGTGGGATTAGCGCCAAGGCTGGCAGAAGTCTCTGGCGTGTAAAGAACCAGGACCTCCACTGTTGGGATCACTGCATTTCTAAGGTCGCGATATAGCTGCCCATTGGCCAATTCCCAAATGGGTTTTTGATGCGTTAAGACGCTTTCCAGGACTGGGCTTGTCGTACCTAGCGCTATGGGTAGGCGCTCCCAAAGGTTGATGTTTCTGAGAAAAGATTCTATGGGTTCTTTATGCCGTTCCCAGGTATCGACCCAATCAAAAACGGTATTGGTATAGCCTACGTATACATCTCTTCCAAGTGTTTCTGAATCCACATTGTACTTCATGGAGGACAATTGGCTTCTTCCAGTGATGTGTCCAGGCTCAGAAGTCGTTTTGCAGAAATCAGAAAATTCTGCGGGTAGAGAATTAATACCAAAGGTCGTGTAGCGATCGTTGATGGCTGCCCAGAGGTCTTGTTTTTTTTGGCGAATTTCAGCGAGGACGGTAGGGTCAAAAACGCGGAATAGGTCTACATCAAAATCTCCGCTAGGAGGGAAGGGCCAAGTGCTTTGGGGTGGGATATAGGTGACTTGTTTTTCCAGATTGTGAATTTCTTTTCTGAGGTTGATGATTTGGCTGGCAGAAGATTGGTTTTCTTCAGAGCCGTCAAAGCCACACATAAAAACGCGGGCTTGTTCGATCAATTCGATTCCAGGGTCATTATCGGGATTGTCGATGACGTCTTCGCAGACATTGCAATTCTGGCAGAGGAGTGCTGCGAGGAGGAGCAGTAGGGATAAAGGAGTGTTTTTCATTATTGGTGTTGGTTTTTAGACAGGGAATTGGTGTATTTGGTATCTGGGATATTGGGCTACGGTTCTTTATCCTTTATGGACTACAGGTTGTTACTGAGGCGAGAGGTTATTTTACCTCATTCCGTAGTTCCTTTCCCATGGCGAAGGATTCTAGGTTGTCCAGTGTCGTTAGGGTAATTTCCTTCATGGCCTCTTCAGTGAAATAGGCTTGGTGGGAAGTGATGAGAACATTGGGAAAGCTGTTGAGTCTGAGGATAAATTCATCCTGTATGATGCGTTCTGATAGATCCTTAAAAAACAGATGCTCTTCCTGTTCGTAGACATCAATACCCAAATAGCCAATTTTCTGGCTCATCAGACCTTCAATGATATCCGCTGTATTGACTAAGCCTCCGCGGCTGGTATTGATGATCATCACCCCATCCTTCATAGCAGCGATGGAATCCTTATTAATCAGGTGTTTGGTGGCTCTGGTCAGTGGGCAATGAAGAGACAGGACGTCTGATTGTTGGAGCACCTGGGCTAAAGTGGTGTATTGGACCCCTAGGTTTTTTAGCTCATTGGATTCGTAAAGATCATAGGCGATGAGGCGACAGCCAAAGCCCTTTAATATTCGACAAAGCGCAAGCCCAATTTTCCCCGTACCAATGACGCCAACCGTTTTTCCATTCAAATTAAAGCCCATAAGTCTATTCAAAGAGAAATTGCCCTCTCGAATTCTATTATAAGCCTTATGGGTTTTTCGATTGAGGGTTAGGATAAGCGCTACGGTGTGTTCTGCTACTGCTTCAGGAGAATAGGCAGGGACTCTCAGAACTTTGACCTGGTATTTTCTGGCGGCCTCCATATCTACATTATTAAAACCCGCACATCTCAAAGCAATAAGTTGAACGCCATTTTGGCTGATGGTTTGGATGGTCGCTTCATCAATGACATCATTGACGAATACGCATACAGCATCAAAGCCTTTACTGAGCTTAGCGGTCTTAATACCCAAATTGGTCTTAAAAAAGGTGATTTCAATAGACGACCTGTCATTGTATTTTTCAAAATACTGCTGATCATAGGGTTGGGTACTAAACATTGCGACCTTCATAGGGGAGGGCTTTACTGGATGATCATTAATGATGCGCTTTTGCAGTACCGAATATACGATCTATTTCTTCTAGATTTATCTTATATAGACAGACTTTATAAATTTAGATAATCTATTATGTTAAGCCAATTCGCTGTTAGGGCCTCACAGGCTTTATCGATATTTTTATCTTCAAGGTAGGTGATTATTTGCTTGTGATCATTGCCAGAGTCCAGATAAAAATTTTCTTTACTCATATAATCCAATTCATAAAAGAAAATTCTTGTTTTTAGTTCTGACAGGATTTTTAGGGCCAAAGAGTTTTGATAATTTGCCGTGAGGGTATCGTGAAAATCTATATCCGCATTTATTCGCTGAATGGCATCTTCCTTATTTTCAAATAGCTCATTGAGCTTTCTCAGGGCTTCAATATCCTGTTCGCTAAAGGTTGAATTTCTTAGGGCTAAACATTCAAGAGAGGCCACCAATTGATATAAATTCATGGCTTCTTCCTTAGAGAGTTTAGGGATAAAGAATCCCCTGTTAGGAATAGATTCAACGATGCCAGAGGATTGGAGTTGTGAAAGGGCTTCTCTCACAGGCGTCACACTGACATCAAGGTCTCTTGCTAAAGATACCAGGGAAAGCGCGTCCTGGGATTTCAAATCACCTGAGCGCATTTTTTTTAGCAATAGGACTTTTACTTGATCTCTGAAGTTTGTTTTTTCTATCAAAATATTCTTAGGTTTAATTCGCTTTTTGAAAGTAAAATAATTTCTTTCTCTTGTAATTCACTTTGTAAAACCCATTGACTACATTTTGATCGTCAAAGTCAAAGGTGATTTTTGATAAATTGCCATCAGAAAAGAAGAGTTCGTCATTCTCACAAATTAAATCAGATGTACCTGTTTTAATATTGGTATAATACATTTTGTTTTTATCTACTGTGATCTGGAACAAAAGACCTAATTCTGTACTGTAATAAATCCCTTCATACTTCTTGAATGCCTTTTCATCAAAATAAAAGGGACTTGTTTTACGGGGTGCTTTAATATCTCTGTAGGCTAATTGGACTATTTCACCTTTGGCGTTTGAGTTGAAGGTTATCGTTCTATTTCCATAATTGCGTACAACAAATGTTGAATCATTGATTGGTCTCATGTAAAATGCACGCTCTCCAGTCGCTCTGGTATACAAATCATCGCCTTTGAGGATAATGTCCAGGTACCAAGCATCCCCTAGCTTGTAGGTGCCAAGGTATTTATTGAGTCGTTCTTTGGGGACAACAATTTTTTCCTCCGTTTGATCTGTATTAGTGGTTTGCGTTTCTTCATGTTCTTGTGGGAAAAAAACATCCAGATAGCTTTCTAATATAGGAGTGGTGAAAGCCCTGTAGTTATTAGCGAAGAAGACCCCAATTTTATGCTCAGGGACTATTGTCATCTGAGAGGTGAAAGAAGCCCAGCTGCCAGAATGGCCAATTAATTGGACCCCATTATAATCCTCAATCTCGATTCCATAAGCATAATTATTCTTACTGCCGTCATTCAATGCTGTGGTAGAAAACATGATATAAATAATGTCTTTTTTGTCTTCTGGAGGGTGCAGTAAGAACTTCATC
>JBCBDH010000601.1:0-4183 GCA_038529855.1 Bacteroidota bacterium
CTTTTATTGATGCTGAATCCAGGCGCCGAAGAACAGAAAGTCGGGCCAAGCTGCGCGAGCTATTGGAGGAGGCGGGTCTAAAGGCCAATGATGAGGCCGCCAAACCGCTTATCGATCAATTCCAAAAGGATCATCCTTTTCTCTTTGCTGATGTGGAGCGCGTAGTCGATCACATTGATCATGTCGTCCAATTAGTGGGTGTAGATTATGTGGGCTTTGGTTCTGATTTTGATGGAGTGGGCGATTCCCTGCCCACTGGATTAAAAGATGTATCCCAATATCCCAATCTTCTGTATACTTTACTCAAGAGAGGATATTCGAAAGAAGATATTGAAAAGATTTGCTATAAAAATGTATTTCGCGTTTGGTCAGCCGTTGAAGCTTTGGCCGATAAATCCTAAATCTATGCCTATCACCACCATCGTTTTTGACCTTGGAGGGGTACTAATCGATTGGAATCCCCGATACCTCTATCGAAAGATATTTGCTACCGAAGCTCAGGTTGATCACTTCATCGAAAACATCTGTACCATGGCCTGGAATGAACAGCAGGATGCAGGTAGAACTTGGGCCGAAGCCAATGAGGTACTGATTGCCCAGCATCCAGCGTACCAAAGCGAAATCGAAGCCTATTTTGGCCGTTGGCCCGAGATGTTGGGGGGAGCAATTGGAGAGACCGTCAAGATACTGGAACATTTTCACCAAAGTAAAACATATCGACTGTATGCACTGACCAATTGGTCGGCAGAGACCTTTCCTGTCGCAAAGAAGCGTTTTGCCTTTTTAAAATACTTTGAAGACATCCTTGTCTCTGGAGAGGTCAAGCTCAAAAAGCCCGATCAGCGCATCTATCAATTGCTTTTTGAACGTTTTGATATTATACCAGAAGAGGCGATATTTATTGATGATTCAGCTAAAAACATCAAGGCAGCAGCTGAGGTGGGTATGCAGGTCATCCATTTTCAAGATGGACCCTCCCTAAGTGCCTCTCTACGGAAAATGGCCGTTCTTTAAGTGCTCTTGCCTGATTTTTTAGAATAAGCTCTAACATTTTTGCATAAAAACGATAAAACTAAATTTCCATGCGCCATCAAATCCTATACCTTCTGGCCAGCATCATTACCATTCCCTTCCTGCCCCTTTTGTGGTGGCAAGGTCGTAGTATCAAAGCCAATATGCCCGATTTACCAGAGGCCAAGGGGGAAAATGGGATTGAAGGGCATCACATCCCCGAAGTACATATCCTCAGTTTAGGTGAATCGACTATGGCAGGCGTAGGTGTAGAATACCACGAGGAGGGACTTAGTGGCCAAGTGGCCAAGGCATTACATCGTTTGACAGGACAATCGGTCCGTTGGCAGGTCATCGCTAAAAGCGGTTTTACGGCAGGTAAAGTCAAGAAAATGTTGGTCCCAAAGATCGCAGTCAAAAAACTCGATTTGATCTTAATTGGTTTGGGGGCCAATGATGCTTTTTCGCTGAACAGCCCCTTGCGTTGGAAGCGGGATATGCGGGATTTGATCAGACGAATCCGCGAAAAAGAAATCCACTGTCCTATCGTCATTGCCAATATGCCACCTGTCAATGACTTTCCCATCTTCCCCAAGTCCTTTCATCTGATCCTGGGCAATCTGATTGGTTTGTATGGCAAAACCATGCAGGAATTGTCTCAGCAAATGAATAATGTCCACTTTATGGATGAGGTCATTTCCTTTGAGCGCTTTTTACAAAAAAGCCCAGACAAAAAAGATAAAAATGATTTCTTTAGTGATGGAGTCCACCCATCCGCTTTGACCTATTCCATTTGGAGCGAGGAGATTGCCGAGTTTATCTTTCAGCGGAAATTGGTGGGATAAAATAGGATTAACTTTGGAGCAGCTGTATGCTGCTCCAAAGTTAAATTTTTAGTGTTTGATAACGCGACGAACCAATTCGCCTTCCTCTGTTACCAACTGTAAGAAATAAACGCCCTCTGCCAAGGTACTCAAATCCATCACTTCATTGAATTGACTTTGCCCTTCGAGTTGCTGGCGATACAATTCCTGCCCTTTCAGATCAATCACACGAACCAATACATCAAGGACTTGGTCAAATTCTACAGACAATTGCAGACGATCAACAAATGGATTGGGGCTTAGTGAGAAGTCCACTAGATGGGATAGTTCCTCCAAATTCACGATCAAAAGCTCATATTCTTCAGAAGAAGTCACACAAGCATCTGTATAAGTGACATCCACCTTGTAAAACCCAGATTCTGTAGCCGTGTAGCTAGCAGATGTAGCCCCATCAATCATATTGTTGTTAAAGAACCACTGATAGTCTCCCAAATCTTCTTGTACAGAAAGTGTCGTGCCATCGGCAACAACCTCTGGGGTAGGTCTACGATCTCCCATTTCCAGACGGACAATAGCACCTGAATTCAAACGAGCGGCATAGAGTTCGCCCTTTGAGTCCTGACCAAAAGTACTGATGTCATAGGCATTGTTATTGAATACCTCTGTGTTGGTCCATCCCCCTGCTCCATCAGGTTCAATCGTCCAAACGCGACCATTGCAATAATCGGCATAAAAATACTTGCCATACATATCGGGAAATTCGCAACCGCGATAGACAAAACCACCAGTTACCGAATTACAGAAATTAGAAACCTTATAGGAAGCCACAGGCTCTGCAAAATTCGTCAATCCCGCACAGGCACTAGAAGAATTACCAAAGTTCTGATCACCTTCCCGACAATCCCAACCATAATTTTCACCGCCTGCACTACTCGCTGGCTGAAAATCAATCTCCTCCTTTGCATTTTGCCCTACATCGCCAATCCACATATCACCTGTCAAACGATCAAAACTAAACCGCCAGGGATTGCGCAGACCAAAAGCCCAGATTTCCGCCAGATAATCCGCTGTATTGACAAAGGGATTATCACCAGGGATTGTGTAGCCTGAAGTACCATTTACATCTATGCGGAGCATTTTACCCAGCATAACTTCTGTATTTTGGCCATTTCCCCAAGGATCACCACCAGAACCACCGTCGCCAAGACCAATGTACAAATAGCCATCAGGCCCAAATTGTAGACCACCACCATTGTGATTCCACTCAGGCTGTGAAACGGTAAGAACTACCTCCTCTGTCGAAGCATCTGCAAAATTGGGATTGGCATCGCTGACTTTAAAACGGGCCACACGTGTTTCTCCATTGCCATTCCCACCCGTATAATTTACAAAGAAATAACCATTCGTCGCATAGTCGGGATGGAAAGCCAAACCGAGTAGACCTTGCTCACTGGCCCCAAAGTTTACCCTAGAGCGGAGATCTAAGAAAGGAATCGCCTGGGTATTGCCATCTCCATCAATAATCTTAATCAAACCACCTTGTTCGACGATGAATAAGCGGTCATCACCTGCATTGACAATATCAACAGGGCGGCTGAAGCCATTGGCGTAGGTGGGCATAGACAATTGAGCCGTTACTGGAGTATACAGCCAACAAAGGCAAAGAAGGAGGAGTAGGCAATTTTTCATATTAATAGATTTTATGCGAAAATAAGCATTAGCGCGTTATTTTGCTCATAGGATTAAGTCTTAGTCAATTTGCGACAAAAATAGGCGAAAGTCTATAGCCATCCCATAGTATAAAATACTCATACAAATTATTTTTCTTTGTCCTTTCCTTAATGCTCAAAAGATGCTATCTTTGATCCACTATTCATCCCTGATTGCACAGATATTAAATTCCGTTAAAAGAGATACTACATTTTGGGCGTTTAGCCTTGCACACTAGGTTCAATCCTTGTATGCCTATTGATTGTTAGTATCCTTCTCATCCCAGAACCGCAGTAAGCTGACTCTTTTATGGAGTCTCATTGATGCTTTGTTTTGATGGTATGGCTTAAGCCCAAATCGTCAATAAGCACTATGAACTAAAGAATACCCATGACACGTATCCCACTGCCAACCATAGTATATCTGTGGCTCTTTTTCTTGTTGTCTCTTCCCGCTATTGCTCGAAGCCATGCAATTAGTGCAATACCAGCTCCTTCCCCAACTGCTTTAAATTGTGGCGCTTGCCAGGTGAGTGATTCGCTCGCTTTAGTCGCTATCTATCAAGCCACCAATGGCCCTTTCTGGAAAATTTCCTGTCCAATCGCAAACGGGTTCTGCGAGGTTCCAGGAAATTTTCC
>JBCBDH010000602.1:0-4179 GCA_038529855.1 Bacteroidota bacterium
ATCATGGCTAGACCTGCCTCTTTTTGCGTTTCTTTTTTCTTGTAAGCCTTTTCGAGTAATTGACGGGCCTTGAGGCGGTCGCCAGCTTCAAATGCTTTCCAAACTTCTTCGATACCATTGGCCAGCAAGAAGAGTGGGCTAGCGGCCATCAAGATAAACAGTGCGACTTTTTTCATAGACATTTACGGTTTTTGTGTAATACTTTGATTGATTTAAAAGGGGGGTGATTGAATTGCAGGTTGTGCCCTAATTAGGTATACTCTATTTACAATAAAGGAGTTGCCTTTGTTCCTTTAATTTATTGCTTTTCCTAGCCTAAGTTATTTAGGTGGGCCTGAGCACAAACGCTCTGCCCTAGACAAAATCATCTAAACGGCGATCTTCCTTGGATAATTGTTTAGCTGCCCATCGTTTAAACGAATTGCTCAGCTGTACATACTCCTCCGTATAGCCACAATCTGCACAAATGTATCGATCCAACACAGCACTGTGGAGGCTCCATTTGCTCAGCGGAATAATATTATTGGTATTGGTGCGGTAGCCAGTAACTTCTAAGACATTGGTAGACTGGCATTTAGGACATTGGAAAGTAGATTTCATAAATGGACTGGTGTTGAAAGTCCAATCAAAATAGGAAATATTATGGAGAGGGGAAAACAAAGCTCATTAATCAAAAACCAAACTAATAAAATCAGCAACACAAGCGGGCTTTTCGATACCTTCAATTTCTACCTCGCAATTCCAGATAACCTTGATCCCTCGATTTTGATAGTCCGTAATGCCTCCAATTTTGCAATGCAAACGCAAACGACTACCCGCCAGCACAGGATGTGGAAAACGCAGGCGATTCATCCCATAATTGACACCCATCCTAGCCGTTTCAATATGAACCAAGGACTCGATCATATGCGAGAGCATTGAAGCGGACATAAAGCCATGCGCAATCGTCGTCCCAAAAGGCGACTCCTTCTTTGAACGCTCCTCATCCACATGTATCCACTGATAATCCAGGGTAGCATCCGCAAAATGCTGGATCATCTCCTGACTGATGGTGATCCAATCGCCTACAGGTAATTCCTGGCCATCCATCTGCCGAAATTCTTCGAAATTTTTGAATTGTACTTTCGCCATAATTTGGATTGTTGCTTGCGACTAAACGCCAATAACGATCTTCCCTCGAACTTCTCTATTCATCATAGCCTCCAATGCTTTTGGCGCATCTTTGAGCGGATAAACGCCGTGAAGATGGGGTTTGAGTTTACCCTGGGCATACCACTGCATCAATTCCATCGTATTGGCCATGTTTTGTTGAGGCATCTTTTGCGCAAAATTTCCCCAAAATACCCCCATTATCGCACAGCCTTTAAGCAAGGGCAAGTTCAGTGGAATTTTGGGAATTTCGCCAGCTGCAAAACCCACTACCAGAAAGCGTCCTTCCCATGCTGTTGCGCGAAGGGCCGCTTCAGAATAGGCTCCTCCAACAGGGTCGTAAACCACATCTGCTCCCTTTCCATCAGTCAGCTCTTTGACCCTGGTTTTTAAATCTTCTGTTGTATAATTAATGGTTTCGCTCGCTCCATATTCCTTGCAAAGGGCCAATTTCTCTGGTGTAGAAGCAGCGGCAATCACCTTTGCCCCCATCAATGCCCCCAATTCAACTGCTGCCAAACCTACCCCTCCAGAAGCACCTAAAACCAGAAGCGTTTCACCAGCCTTGATCTTGGCTCTATCCTTCAAGGCATGGTAAGAAGTTCCATAAGCCATCATAAAAGAGGCAGCAATGGGAAAATCCATATTGGGCGGCTTAGGAAAAGTAGAGCGCCCTGGTAAGATCGCCTCCTCTGCAAAACCCCCATTGAGCACCAAGCCAAATACCTCATCACCAACTTTGAGGTGTTTAACCTCTTCGCCAAGCGCTTTCACAACACCAGCAATGTCGCTGCCAGGCGTAAAGGGTAGGGGGGGCTTGAATTGGTATTTACCCTGGATGATTAAAGTATCTGGAAAATTGACGCTACAGGCTTTTACGCGCACCAAAACTTCCTTGGCTTTGGGGACGGGGCTGGGAATATCTTCCAATACCAAACTAGAAGGTGGCCCATAGGTTTTGCAGAGGATGGCTTTCATTAGTCTTCGATTACCTTTAGAACGAGTTTACCCATTTTCTGGCCGCTGAATAAGCGGAGAAAGGTGTCGTGGAAGTTTTCAATACCATCATAGATATCTTCGCGGCTCTTGAGCTTACCTTGAGCCATCCACATACCCATCTGCATTGCAGCAGTACCATAATCCTTGACATAATCAAAAACTACCATTCCTTCCATTCTCGCACGGCTGACCAACAGCGACAGATAATTGCTAGGGCCTTTGACCGCTTGCATATTATTGTATTGAGAGATAGCACCACAAACGACGATTCGCGCATGGCGACGCAGTCTGGTCAGGGCAATATCCAATATCTCTCCACCTACATTATCAAAATAAATATCAATGCCTTTGGGACATTCTTCCTTGAGGCGAGCTCTGACATTTTCATTCTTATAGTCGATCGCTCCATCAAAACCCAACTCGTCGACTAAGTATTTGCATTTTTCTGGACCACCAGCAATACCAATCACCTTGGAGCCTCTTATTTTGGCAATTTGCCCAACCACACTCCCTACCGCTCCTGCAGCACCAGATACCAGTACAACATCTCCTTCCTTATGCTTTCCCACCTCTAACAAACCAAAATAGGCTGTCATACCAGGCATACCCAAGGTCCCAATATAGGTCTCTAAAGGAACCAGTTGTGGATTAACTGGATACCAACCTTTGCCATCCGTAACCGCATATTGCTGAACACCACCATTACCAGAAATGTAATCGCCTTCCTTAAAAGTAGGATGATTATTAGCTTTGATGACTTTTCCAACTGAACCTGCTCGCATAACTGCATCAATCTGCACGGGTTCAATATAAGATTTGCCTTCATTGAGCCAGCCCCGCATAGCGGGATCAAGTGAAATGTAGTGTTGTTCAACCAAAACCTCACCTTCGCCAGGCTCGGGAATCTCATTAGTGACCAGGTTCCAGGTATCTTCCCCAGGTAGGCCAACAGGCCGCTTGGCCAGTCTGATTTGCTTATTCATATTGTTTGTTTTAGGTGATTGAGCTGATTAAACTTTTGCTTTTGATCGATTTTTAAGATATTCCACAAACATACCCATTCTCGCGCGGACATCTGGACTCCACCAGGCTTCTCGAGCCATTTTTAGGTCTTCTCCAGCCTGATCGTTGATTTGGCTTAACCAGCTGTGGCGAAGCTTCGCCTTGGTATTGACTAAAATGTTTTGGTTGGCCTGTAATAGGGCTTTCATGCGTTTTTCAGCTGTAGGTAGGACTTCTTCTACAGGGCAGGATTCATCTACCAAACCCGCTCGAAGTGCTTCTTTTACCTTCAGCAATTTTCCACTAAGAATATGCTTATGCGCTGGCCCTGTCCCTAACCAAAAGCTATAGGCATTGATGATATTTTGAGAAATTTGGATGTTGACCTCTACTTCGTTTAGGCCAATCGTAAATTCCTCCCCATCTGCCATAATACGATGATCACAACAAATGGCCATCACACAACCTCCAGCGGGGGAATGACCTGTAATAGCACCAATGAGTGGTTTGGAAAATTGCGCCATCTCAATGTGCATACTGCCAAAGGAAATAAAAAAGGCATCCATTTTCTCCTTATCATAGCCATATAATTCGATGACATCTAAACCCGCAGAGAAATAGCGAGGAATGCCCGTGAGAATGACTCCTCTTACAGAATCATCAGCTTCTAATTCGCGAAAGGTAGCTCGAATTTCTTCCACCATCTGATGATTGATGGCATTGACCTTGCCTCTGGATAACTGAACGATGGCATAGTCTTTTTTTCGGTTGGTCTTGATAAAGTCCATATTGATTATCTGTAGTAATTTGATTAAAGTGATGTCCCTCCATCGAGGGTAATGGTTTGTCCCGTGATAAAACGGGTGCTATCAGAGGCTAGCCATACAACGGCTTCTGCAATTTCTTCTGGCTCACCAAAGCGCTTCATGGGGATCAGACTCTTAAGAATTTGATCCATATCTGGTCGGGCTTTGAGCAGATGATCCAAGAGGGCGGATTGGGTATAGCCAGAAGAAATTGCAGAAGCCG
>JBCBDH010000603.1:0-4152 GCA_038529855.1 Bacteroidota bacterium
CTATTTTTCTTCGTCAATAAGACGAAGTAAAATAGCCCCTAGCGTTTATCTAATTCATACAGTTGGTATTTCTCAATGGTGTTGATTAGCTTTTCGGCATAGCGTTTATCCGTTGCATAACCCGCCTTTTTGAGTCCATGAGCCCAGCCTTTATAGTCCAGCTTACCCAATTTTTTCAAATGAGCGTAACGGCCCTGACTAATTAGACGGCTATGGGCCTGCCAGCTATCAGTCGTCGAATCGAACTTGCGGAAAAAATCCTTGTGGTGATCATCATAAGCATTGGTACAATGCCCTTTTTTGCATTTGCGACTAAAGCATTTGATCCCAAAATGATTATTATTCTTTTTGGCCAACATACTGGTTCCCGCACGGCTTTCGACTAGCGCCTGTGCCATTTTGATGCTTGCGGGAATACCAAATTCGTGCATTTGCTTGATAGCTGCATCTGCGTGTTTTTTCACATAATTCATGGTCCTTTCGTCCTTTAGCATCGCAGGAGATGCAGGAGCGTAGGGATTATTAGCTCTATCGCCACCACTCATAGACATCGTTTGGGCCAATCCGCTTTCATGGTCTTGCTCATCGCCATTGAAAATGGGCATGGGCGCCTTAAAAGCGAGGTTGAACTGCATATCCTTTTTGAGTAAAACAAAAGCTGCCAGGGCAATGATGGCAATTTTCAACCAGGGAATTTTTCTACTTCCCAGATAATAATTAAATAAGTCTACGGTCTGTGTATAAAATTGAACTACTTGTCGGTAAACTTGAAACAGCAATTGTTGTAATAATTCTTCAACCGCTGGGGCTATGGGGTCTTGTATCGTGAGTTCCCCCTTGGTTTCTTTTTCTGGCTCGATGATGATTTCTTGATTCGTCCGCTTGTCTATGACGAACATCGGAATATCGTGTTTAGCTTTTCCCATCTTAATTATGTTTTAATCTGAAGAATTCCTCGGACTTGTCCCGAGGTGAAATAAAACAAGCCGATTTAGTGGCCTTGATTATAAGACTCCGAGGACGCTGTTCCAGAGAAGTTCATATTGGCTAACTAAAATCGGTGATTGCCTCCCTTTCTAACCTTGCTGTTTCTATTTTTGCTTACAGGACAAATATAAAACAAAAAGTTTTAAAAATAAACAAAATGTTTGAAGTTTTTTGTTGGATTCTCAGTTTTGATTTGTAAGTAGTTGATAATCAGTGGTAAATTTTGTTTGATTTTGTGTTTGAATTTTGAGTACCCTGTTTGTTTATTTTCCATTTCTCGAGAATTCGATTATTTTCACGGCGAATTAAAACGATCTAAACAAAATGACTTTACTAAAGGATAAGGTTGCCTTAATCACTGGAGGGTCTCGCGGAATTGGCGAAGCGATTGTACGCCGATTTGCCGAGGAAGGGGCAACTGTTGCTTTCACCTATTTATCCTCTGAAGAACGGGCTAATGCCATCGTTGAAGAACTCAAAGCTGCGGGGGGTAATGCTCGTGCTTATCGCTCTGATGCTAGCTCTTACGAACAGGCCGAAGCCTTAGCCAAGCAAGTGTTAGCTGATTTTGGTAAGGTGGATATCCTTATTAATAATGCAGGGATTACCCGCGATAATCTGATGCTACGGATGTCCGAAGAGCATTGGGACCAAGTCATGCGTACCAATTTGAAATCCGTATTTAACCTAACCAAGCATCTTTTGCGTTCGATGCTCAAGAATCGGGCGGGGTCTATTATTAATATGAGTTCGGTTGTTGGTGATTTTGGCAATGCTGGGCAGGCTAATTATGCCGCTTCTAAGGCAGGAATTTTTGGTTTTACCAAGTCGATTGCCAAGGAAGTAGGCTCTCGCGGCATTCGCTGCAATGCTATTGCCCCTGGTTTTATCGCCACAGATATGACCGATGAATTGGATGAAAAGACTAGAGAGGCCTTTTTGGCAGGTATTCCCCTGAGGCGCTGGGGCAAACCCGAGGAGGTAGCAGATGCCTGTGTCTTTTTAGGCTCTGATCTATCTACCTATATTTCTGGCCAGACCCTCAGTGTTTGCGGGGCCTTAAATTGCTAAAATTTTTATCGGTAAAACTAAAGCAGGGCTTTTTTGCGTTCCAAATAGGTAGAGAGCCAATTTCTTTTTTAATAGCTTGCTAATCAAGGCTTTCTTAGAGACATTTAAAGGAATTCAAGCCCATTTTTCATGCCGAACCATCTCAGCATACTTGCCGTGCTGTTCTTTTGCTGCTATTTGGTTTCGCCTATGCAGGCGCAGTTGGATATTGGCCTTCGGGGAGGTGTCCATCTGGCCTATAATAATTTGGATTTTGATATCGACCCTGCTCAGATTACCGAGGTAGAGAGCATTACGGGTTTAACCCTATCTATTCCTATTGAATTTCCCGCTGGTCGAATGTTTTCCTTTCAAAGCGGTCTGAGCTTTGTTTCTAAAGGGACCCTATTACATCATAGGGAGGCTGGCCAATCTTACATGTCCATTTCTAAATACAGAATTGACTATCTAGAAATCCCCATACTCAGTAAAATTTCCCTGCGTTTACATCCTTTTGACCTGTTCTTGTTGGGTGGTGTTAATGTTGGTTATGCCGTCGATTTGAAGGCTTATCGCCTATCCTATGATCTCGTTTGGCTTCGCCAGGAATACTTCAAAATGGATTTTCAAAGAGCAGGAGTAGATCGTTTTGACATCAGTATGGTACTGGGCGGAGGTTTGATGGCACATATTTCTCGTGGGAAAAAGATTTTTATTGATGCTCGTTACGATTTTGGTTTTTATGATATCGACGCAGAGGCAGGCAGTGAGGTGTTCAATGCTGGGCGTTCTTTCACTATGGGGATATTGATTCCATTCAAACAGCCAAAGAGCCCTCAAGATATTGATTAGTATTTACGATTTTTCCATTATCTTTCCTGAGACAAAATAAGATAAGCAAAGCAATTAGCTGATGGATTACAAAAGAATTGTCCCATTTGCTGCTGTTATGGTCATCTATTTGGCCTATCCCATTATAATGATTAGCAGCTACGAAAATGTCTTGGAAGAAGGCATCGCCTATCGCTTTCGCCCGATTCCCGTCGATCCCGTCGATGCCTTTAGAGGGCGTTATGTAACCCTGAGCTTCAATAATTTACGCGCCCAATTTCCCGATGCCATCAATCAGCTCAATTACGGCGAGGAAGTCTTTGCAACTGTTGCAGAAGATTCGCTAGGTTTTGCCTATTTCAATGGCGCAAGCCTCCTTCCTCCCGCTACTGGAAGCAATTACATCAAAACCTATGTTCGGCAAGTCGATTCCAATGAAGTTTTTTTGGCGACTCCCGAAAATATGCGTCGTTTTTATGTCAATGAAGCCATTGCCCCCGCAGTAGAAAAACGCTATCGCGAGATGGTGCGCAATAATCGCAATAGCCAATCCATGGATTCTATTGCCTACTTGTCTGTTCGAGTACTGAAAGGTCGGGTGATTTCAGAAGCTTTGTATCTGGGGGGAGAGCGGATTGGGATAAAAGAGTAGGTCGACACACCAATTGATCAACTTTTGGAATCTTTTCTATAGCCTTCATTAGTCCACTAAGCTAAACAAGCCCACAATGAAGTATTTCTGTTCTATCTTTTTGATTCTTCTCTTTGTTTCTTGTCAAGATAATGCCCTAGATGGTGGTTTCGGTGTGATGTCGGAATCTACTGCGTCTGGTGAAGCAGATTATGAATGGAATAAAAGTGCGCCAGGTGCAAGTGGCGAATACGAAGTGGATGAGCAAAGCAGCGATATGCAAAATACTGGGCCTAATGCTGCTCCTGGACAATCAGCCAATATCAAGCGAAAGATTATCCGCACCGCTCAAGTACGACTACGGGTCGAAGATGTAGAACAACGCTCTGAACAAGTCAAAGATAGCATTGCAAAATATCAAGGCTATATCAGCTCGATGAATATGAACAACACGAGCTATTCTACTGAAAATCAAATCACTATCCGTGTCCCAGCGGAGCATTTTGACGCTTTACTGGCTATCTTATCTGAAAAGGCACTACATATTGACTATCGCCGAATCAATGCCTCAGATGTTACGGAGCGATACTACGATCTGGAAACTCGCCTGGCTACCAAAAAAGAAGTGCGCGATCGCTATATTGAAGTCTTGC
>JBCBDH010000604.1:0-4133 GCA_038529855.1 Bacteroidota bacterium
CCAGATGGCCTCATTAATTTCAGCAACAGGTTTTCCCAATTCAATAATATTTTCTGTAGCGCCTGATTTTTTAATATCATTCTGCACATTACAGGAGGAAGCTAGGGATAGGGTTCCAATCATCAAGGTTAGGTAGAAAGCCTGTCGTTTCAATGGAGTTCTTTTTTTGAAGGTGATCATTGTTTGCTTATTTGCTCATCTCCCATGCTTTTTGTCAATAAGATTCTTCCAACTCTGTATGCTCTTGACCAAATCCTCTTGCTCTTTTTTCGCTTGACGCAAATCATAGGCAAATGGATCAATGGCTGACTCCCGCTTTTCCTTTTTGACCTTTTCAAGTTTTTGCTGAACCCGTGGCGTCTTGGACAATCGCAAGCCAGGGATGACATAATTCTCAAACACCTGATGACTCTCCCAAATTTGGACTAAGAGGGGTTCAAAGGATGATTCGTAGCCATTTAGGTACATACTTCTATTGATGATCTTTAAGAATTGCCCTTTTGATAAGGTGTCCATCTTTTGATGGGTGGCGCTGAATACCTCAATAAGGCTTTGGGTTTGGGCGGTTGTGCCAAGGAGTTGGAAATAGGGGAGTATACTTGCGGTATAGTTTTTTTTATGGTCTTCTTTGATGAGGGCGCTGTAAAGCTGAGTGATTTTTTCTCTCTTGGAGGAGAGAAAAAAATAGGAGTAGACAAAGGTGACCAGATTTAGGGCATCTATACAAATCTTCCTAACCAGTGTATGATCAGAGGACTTGATCCTTTCCATCAGTTTTTTGTACAAGCCCTTATCCTTATAGCCCAATAGTAAAAGCGACCACTCATAGCGATCGTAATCCAGTTGGGGGTCTTCTGCTTCAATCTGATCCAGTAGTCCTAGTATCTTTGATAGCTTTGGCAAAATGACGATCTTCCAATCGTGAATTTGAGCAATTAGATTAGGCAGAGAAGCCGTTTTATTAGGTTCAAATAGGCGCTCCATGATCAAGCCATGTATTTCCTGTCCAGTGTACTTAAACCTATTGACCAAAACCCTTTTCGCTGCTACCGCAGCTCCTTTGTATTGACTCACCAAAACCTGCTCATAAAAGGTGACGATTCCCTTAGAAGGATCATTTTGGTATTGATCGCATAGCTGACGAATCTGATCGTCACTGACCTCCTGGCTGTTGTGTAGAATGTCAATTAATTCCTTGGGGTGGAGTTGGGGCTTCTGGATTTTGTGGGCAGCATCTCCATAAAAGCTGGTCGACCAATCACTTGTTAGTAGTCGTTTGAAATAAGCATCCCTCCACTCAAAATCGTATCGCTCAAATAGCTGCCGCATCGCTTTTAAATCCAGCAGCATAAAGCAAAAGCTCTGGTCATCTGTCTCAATACTATATATGGACTGGCCCTTTTTGAAGCTAAGCCCCTGGTTTAATAGCTTCTGAACGGATTCAACATCGTAATAATCCCCATGGTTGGCCAAGGTAGCGTCCGTTTGAATCTCTCCCATACTTAGAGAAAGACGTAGGCGCTGTATTTTCGATTCGCCCTGCTCCTCATCTAGCTTGATGGAATAATCAGTTTGTTCTGGAACAAAGCTACTCAGGATGTCTTTAAGCAATACCTCATAATCTGGCGGATACTTCCCAGACTCTGCATCACTCCAATAGCAGCGATCACTTGCTGCAATGATCTCCCAGATGAGGTCCTGTTTGTAGGGAAAACTGGATTGTGCAGCATAGAAGCGATCATCGAGGTGGTGATCATTAAACTTGGAGAGGATATCCAAGTCTTTCATTGCGTCCAACAATTCTTTTGTTGTAGGCAGAATCGTTTTCATTCGTTCTATTTTGTTTAATGGCCTAGGATTTTGAGACACCCTAGTCCTAATTTTTGTCGATCAGATTCTTCCTGCTGCTTCCAGGCAAGATACAAAATTTACCCTCTTATCAAATGCCTCAAAAATTTATCACGTTTCTATGAACTTTCCTCTTAAAAAGGGTTTTTGATAGTAAAGCTATTATTTTAGATAGTATTGCAATGTGTGTTCGTGTTGATTCTCTAACACCCTAAATGACCATTAATGAAAAATACAATTCTCTTTCTGACGACGGCATGCCTACTGCTAATAAATTCATTGGTAGTTGGACAGAATAAAACGACTTTACAAGAGCTTTCCCTACAGCATCAAATGGAATTACTACCCCCTGAAATGGCTGGTTTGCTCAACCAAATGATGGAAGAAGCCAATCTGTTTTTCAACGAGGCACTGGCGATGGGGATGAATGGGCAATTGAGCGATTCTGCTACTTATACGGTCGATGTGTTTGTGGAAGTCGTTCTAGTCAACGATTACATGCCTAGTAATCTGGAAGCGTCCATCTTTAACACCACTGCCTACAACAATAATTATCCAGTAGTGGATAACAGTGAGTATATGCTGGCTTACTTTGATCCATTCAATACAAGTGCCTTCAGCCAATATGCCTCCCTAGACACTAATAACCGTGAGCTTTTCACCCTAGAAGCTTGCCCATCCATGCGCTGTCTGGGAAGCAATGCGATTCGTTGGTTTGAACTGGATAATCAGGGATGGGAGGGCGATGAAGCACCAAAACCCAGCATCAAGGTTTCTTCTATTGGCGAGTGGCATTTCAACATTGGTCCTGATGAAGATAGCCGTTATTTTATCCCCATATTAGATTAAACTTGCATTAACACTATCATATACCCATCGGAAAGTGGTTTGGAACGCCAAACCACTCCGAAATCTTAACCATCACCTAAAGTGAACCTATGGCTTAACTCAATCACTTTCTTTTTTTATATAAAGTCAATTTTATTAGCGTCTGGTTTTTCAAACAGCAAAAATCTCTCGGGCCAAGTTTACTTGGCTCGAGAGTAAAGTTTTGAGCGCTACCTTGTCGGACTGACTCCCCGCCAAAGCGGGGTCAGTCCGACAGTGCGGGTAGGCTTTAACGTACCAACGACGGCAGGGTCAATCCAACACGGCAGCGCTGCCAAAGTACCAACGACAACAGAGTCAAAAACAACTAATAACCAATACACATAATCGTCTCCCCAACATTCAGTGGAGGTGTCCCAATCTTATAAAGAATAATACCAGAATGAGTCGCTTTGATTTCTGTAATCGTCGCTCCAAACTCATCCTTAATCCATCCCACTGTCTCTCCCTCCTTAACGCGGTCGCCAGCAACATAATCGCTCTGAAAAACGCCGCGATGCTTGGATCTAATGTAAACCTGTTGGGTGATCCGTAAAAAGTCCGTTTTGGCCTCTTGCGTTTTGGGATACATCCCCATGATCTGAAGCATATTATATACCCCCTTTTTGATCAGCGCGACAGCATCCTTTTGTAAATTTCCCAATTTTCCGCACTCTATGCTCAAGGCTACCTTACCATCTTGCACAGCTTGCTTAAAAGCGTATTTGGCGGCTTGGTCATCTCTCAAAGTGTAGTCATAAGAAACGATGTGTTCAAACCCACTGGCTTCGCTCAGTTGTTGGGCCCTTCTGGTTTGCTGGGCATTTGATTCATTATTGTAATAGCAGATAAAAGGCAACAAATCTTCATTGGCATCTCCGCCATGGATGTCTATAAAAACATCACTTTGGGCAATAACGGAATGAGTCAGGTAATGAGCGATTCTTTGGGTGATGGAACCTGTAGGGCTTCCTGGAAATACGCGATTTAGATTGAGGCTATCCTGAGGATTCAAAAAAGGGGTACGGCTGTAAAAGGAAGGAGGATTGGCCAAGGGGAGGATGATAAGGGTGCCGCTGAGGAGTGCTGGATCAATTTCTTGAATCAATTCCTGATTGGCAATGATTGGTGGATATTCAAAGCCATGAATCCCAGAGGTTAAAGTAAAAACGGCCCCCTCTTTTTTTCCTTTGATGATGGAAATGGGTATAGTGCATTGGTTACCGCGATCGTCTTTTAGGTCGATGTAGATATTATGTTTAGTTGCATTTTCACCTTTCTGCAAGATAGCTTCCAGCTGGTTTTGGGCCTGAATAGTCAAGCCCGTAGATAGCAGGAGAAGTAGGGTAATGATCTTGTGCATTCTTATTTTATTGTTTACAAACCTGAAAATAAAACTAGTACTCATTGGTAGGGTG
>JBCBDH010000605.1:0-4123 GCA_038529855.1 Bacteroidota bacterium
TTCGATTTCTCAGTTATTACAGAAGAAAACTAAAAACAACACCGTGAAAAATGTAATGCTATGCTGGCTGACGCTATTTTGGGTGGGAACCCTACTTCACCCACACTAGGCCGCCCTTCAAAAGAAGGATTATTAAATTGAAAGGTTATTTGAGCGACCAAGTCTAAACAAAGGAGCATCAGCCAGCATAGCATTACATTTTTCACGGTGTTGTTTTTAGTTTTCTTCTGTAATAACTGAGAAATCGAAAAGAAAGTATCAGAAAGCACTCTTTCCATTCATCTAGTATACTCTGGCTCCAGTGTAGGATTACACGTTAAACCTAAAATGCATCACGTCTCCATCACTCACCACATAGTCCTTTCCTTCCACGCCCATTTTCCCTGCTTCCTTCACCGCTTGCTCTGAACCTAGGCTCACATAATCGCTATACTTTATGACTTCTGCCCGAATAAAGCCTTTTTCAAAATCCGTATGAATAACACCAGCAGCTTGAGGCGCCATCGTTCCTTCAGAAATCGTCCAGGCGCGAACTTCCTTTTCTCCTGCGGTAAAATAGGTAATGAGATTAAGTAGTTTATAGCAGGCGCGAATAACTCTATTGACGCCAGGTTCTGATAGTCCCATTTCTTGGAGGAATTCCAGTCGTTCTTCTTTTGTTTCCAGCTCAGCAATATCAGCTTCTATTCCTGCACTGATCAAAATGACTTCCGCCTGTTCATCAGCTACAGCTTTCTTAAAGGCTTCAGTATGTTCATTTCCATCATTCACGGAATCTTCATCGACATTGCAAACGTAGAGAATAGGCTTTGAGGTAAGTAAATACATGTCTTTGAGCAAATCAGCTGTCTCTTCGTTCTCTGGATCATAGCTGCGGGCGGGGAGCCCCTCTTCAAGGTGTTTCTGAATATCTTGGGCAATCAGCAGCGCTTTTTGGTCTTCCTTTTTTCCACTTTTTGCTTGCTTCTTATATTTATCTATCCGCTTTTCTGTGGTCTCCATATCTTTGAAAAGGAGTTCCATATCAATGGTCTCTTTGTCGCGAACGGGATTAACATCACCGTCCACATGTACCACATTGCCATTATCAAAACAGCGAACAACATGTACAATCGCATCTACCTCTCGGATATTGGCCAAAAACTGATTCCCCAGTCCCTCGCCCTTGCTCGCTCCCTTAATCAAACCTGCAATATCCACAATGTCAATCGTCGTTGGCTGAACGCGCTTGGGATTGACCAATTCATTCAGTTTATCTAATCGATCATCTGGCACCGTAATGATTCCAATATTGGGATCTTTGGTGGCAAAGGGATAGTTGGCTGCCAGGGCTTTGGCAGAAGTAAGGGCATTAAAGAGTGTAGACTTTCCTACATTGGGTAAACCGACGATACCGCATTTGAGTCCCATATCTAAATTTTGATTTTGCTGATCAAGAATGGCTGCTTAACACCAAATAGGTGAAGTGACCGAATGTTAAGAACTAATTGGACGACTGCAATCGTTTTCTATCTACTCATCCGTATATTGAGTGCAGGTCCGTTTTGGCGGTGCAAATATAGAGTTTTTCCTCAACCATTTCAATATCAATGAACTTCTTGGCTCATCTTTTCCTTTCCTGCAAAAATGAAGGATTGCTCATCGGCAATATGATCGCCGATTTTATCCGAAATAAAGAGGTGGAGCAGTATAGCGAGGACATCCAAAAAGGCATCTTTTTGCATCGTCAAATTGATTCTTATACTGATAATCACCCGCTGGTCCGACAAGGGACCCGCCGCTTAATTCCTCGCCATCGCAAGTATGCTCCCGTCGTGATTGATATCTTTTATGATTATCTGCTAGCCAATAATTGGGAACGCTATTCGGATGTTTCTCTCCAAGAATTTGCCGATGCTACTTATGCGACGCTCAATAAGCACATAGATCTAATGCCACCCCGCCTCCGCAAGCGACTACCTGTGATGATCGAAGGAAATTGGTTAGTGGCCTATGGCGGACGCTCTGGTTTGCAATTTACCTTTGAAAAAATGGAGCAGCGAACGCGATTCCCTTCGCAGTTTAGTACGGCTATGAATGACCTGATGGCTGATTTGAGTTTATATGAAGAGGAATTTAATCAGTTTTTTCCAGATGTAATAGGCTTTGTTAATGAGCAGTGTAAGGCTTAGAATCGTTCCTTTATTTCCTTTTCGATAACTTTTTCAAAAAAAGTGCTTCAAAATTTATGGAATTTAGGTAGTCGCTGCGTCCTATAAGGACTACTTCTTTCTTTTGGGCCTAAATTGTATGAGTAGTATATTTAATTATTCAGCTGTTGGGAACTGCTGAGGTGGCAGGACTATGTCTTGACATTTGGTAGGGGACAGTGGTGGTGGTTTTTCGACTGCCCCGAAAGGGGCAGGGCGGTGGTGGTTTGTGGGTGGGTCCCCAACCCATCAAAGGGGGCAGTCCTATCAAATAGGATAAATAAGCATATAAGAAATACTTAATTCGTCTATTCAACAAAATAACCTTAGTCCTAATTCTAACTCCTCCCGCCAACCTAACTCCTTAGCCCTCAAAATGCAGAGAAATCGTAAAGGTCCTCGACAATATCTTTTCAATCACATTGGATTGATCCAGGTCGCTATTAAAGATGAGGATATTAGAAAGACCGTGAGAAAACTTAAATTCTGGAGAAAAAATAAAATAAGGAAAGAAAAACTGTACCCCAGCCCCATACTCAAAGGAGAAATCCGTAGGAGATATCTTAACCAACTCATCTGCCTGTCGCGTTCGGGAATCACTGGCGACATCAAAAGCGTATTTGATCCCTGCAATTAAGAATACCCTCAAATCATTATAAGGGGCCGATTTATAACGGATATGAAAAGGCAATTCGACAAATACCGATTCGACTTTCCGATTATAAGCGGGTCGACTATCATCCGCAGGCGTGTAGCCAATATTGCGTTCGGCAAAGGAAAGGGTAGGGAGGAAGCGAAAATCAAAGTAAGACCCTATCTTCAAATTACTAACAATCCCCAGGTTAAAGCCCGGTCCTGTAACCGACTCGGCAGTACTGATACTGTCGTTGAGGATAAAGCGTTTGGAGTGGAAGATTTGGAAGTCTGAATTATTAAATCCCAGCGTAATACCAAAATAGTAGGGCTTTTGCTGAAAATCCAGAAAATTGTAGTTGCCTTTGACCGATTGGGCGAAGGAGGCACTTGCCCCAATCAGTAGACCCAATACGATTAATGTTGCTTTTTTCCCGAGTAGATGGAACATATTCCTAAACTTAGTCGCCTGCATTGATTAGAATTAAATCCTGTTTTTTGAAGGACATCCAAAAACGCTTGGCCATCGGGAAATGCTTGAACAGATTCGTACAAATACCGATATGCTTTGGGGTCTTTGGAGGTCAATTTGCCAATATTGGGTAAAATGTATTTGAAATAGCCGTTAAATATTTGCTTAAATGGAAATAGGGTAGGTCTGGAAAATTCTAATACGATCAGTTGGCCATTTGCTTTGAGTACCCTGTTCATCTCCTTCATGCCCTTCTCCAGGTTTTCGAAATTCCGTACACCAAATGCAACGGTGATGGCATCGAAGGTATTGTCTGCAAATGGCAAATTCTCCGAATCTGCCTCCTGGAGTTCAATCACCTGTTGTAAGCCTCTCTTCTTTATCTTGGCTCGGCCAATTTCCAACATTTCTGCCGAAATATCAACACCTATGATCTTTTCCGGCGATAATTGTTTGGAAGCTTCAATAGCCACATCCGCCGTACCAGTAGCTACATCCAAAATCAATTGATGTTCTTTATCTTGAAGCAAACCAATGGCTTTCCTCCTCCAAATCCGATCAATTCCCAATGATAGTACGCGATTGAGCATATCATAATAAGGAGCGATTCGATTGAACATTCGGGAAACCTGACTCTTCTTACTGTCTGTCGCGGCGTCGTATGGTTTTATTTCTTCTGCCAAAATTATTGATTTTAATGGTGCAAAGATAATTAGACTTTATGGTTTACCAACGGAATTTTTCTGTTGACTGAGCTGAGTCTTCTCCACAACAGGCCAAAAAGGGATAAATGCAGGAGTATGTTTGGAATATTCCTCAAAATCAGCAC
>JBCBDH010000606.1:0-4122 GCA_038529855.1 Bacteroidota bacterium
GTCTGTATAATCCCCAATATGGGCAATAAATAGATAGTCAAAATCAGGTAAATAGGCGATTTCAAATGTTAGCTTTTGTCGATCCTCTCCCTCGTCCGCTTCTATAGACTGTTGGGTCATTTCCCTAAGAGCTTCCTCACTCAAACGAAAAGCAGAAGGCGCACAACCATACCTTTTCTTAAAAGCTTTGCTAAAAGCGGCTCGATCTTCAAAGCCCACTTCATAGCCAATATCAGCAATCCCCATTTCAGAATACTTTAAGTATTGGGCGGCTTTTTCCAATCGTAGCCGTTTGATGTATTTCCCTATGGTTTCGCGATGAAGCGCCTCAAATATGCGGTTGATGTTTCGATAGGAGTAATGGCAGACGGCTTCTATGGTCTCTATATTAAGGTCTTCTTTAAAGTGCGCTTCAATAAAAGCAAGTAGCTTTTTGTACCGTTCCAATTGTGTTTTATCCCTCATCTATTGAATAGATTTTGATATAGATCAAAAATTAGATGCCTATCAGGCCACTCGTTTTCTCCATTAGACTAAGCCCAGGGCTTGTTTAAACAGCAACTTCTAAATTTTTCTTATAATTAGTGTATAAATACTATTTTTGATGGCCACGGTTTATATACATAAGATTTTCTAAATGTCCTTTTCATTCTTAAAAAAAAATAGCCCATAGGCCGCAAATGCTTAACGATTCAGCTATAGCAGACTGGAAAAAAAATGGAATCTACATCCGCTCTTCCAAAGCGGGAGGGCTAAAAGTCTTCGCCCAAGAAGTTGGAAGTCCTACTGCATCCCCAGACAAGACCTTGCTCCTACTACATGGCTTTCCTGAAAGCTCTTTTTCCTACCACCTCGTTGTACAAGGATTACGAGATCGCTTTGAGAGAATCCTTCTTTTTGATCTTCCTGGTTTTGGTTTTAGCGATAAGCCCAGAGAAGGGTATTCGTACAGTTTGTTGGAACAGGCAGATGTTGCCTTGGAAGTTTGGAAGCATTTTGGTGTAAGGGGAGGACACTTACTAGCACATGATATGGGAGACAGCGTGCTTACGGAACTAGTGGCCAGAGAGGTCGAACAATCCCTTCCCAATTGGTTGACGGCAGGATTTAAAAGCTACACGCTTACCAATGGAAGTGTGGTACTCCAATTCGCTCAATTAAGAATCACCCAAAAACTACTATTAACGCATTGGGGAAAATACATCGCTCGATTCATCAAGCCATCCGTTTTTCGCCATCAGATAAAGAGCGCACATGGAGAGGCGCCACTGGATGAATTGGAAATCACAAGATTGTGGACATTGAATACCTATAATGATGGGGTGAATATCACTCATCTTACCATCAAATACCTCATTGATAGACAACGGTACGAAGAGAAACGCTGGTTGCCAGCGGTGAGCAAGACCAAGGTTCCCGTCCACATCTGTTGGGGAGATAAAGATAATGTAGCTAAAGTCGTGATAGCGCATTACCTCAAAGAGCAAGTATGCCCTGATGCAAAACTAACGATTATGGAAGGGCTTGGCCACTTCTGCCAATTAGGGGCTCCTGAGTCCTGGCTGGAGGCAGTCCTTTCCTATTATACAAAACAGCACTTCTTGTGAAGGTAAATATACTCAGTACATAGTGCTTGGGAATTGTCCTAAGTCCAATATTCAATTATCTAAATCGCTCTTCAATGCTATTCCCCAAATTAAGACTGTCGCTTTTTTCACTCTTGTTATTATTGACTGGCTGCCAACAAGCTTCTGATTACAACTTATCTGATCAAATACCGCCAATAGATAAAACGAGAAAGGCCAGGATGCTATCTGCTTTTTTTGGCTTAGACAATGCGCTTCCCCAAAGGGCAAGGTTGATTTGGAGAAAGGCGCCAGGAAAAGATGGTATGCCCATCGTTTTTTCGCATGAAATAGACCCCAACACCGTAGAGGCTACAGATTTTCAAGTCAAGACGCAGCAGGGAGACATACGAAGTGTAGATTTTGTGACTTATCGACCTGCCATTGAAGCCTTTGAGTTGAGGACGCTTCTATTGATTGGAGAATATGGAGAGGCGCCCAATAATGAGCCCGTAGAAGTAACCATTGTAGGAGAATTGAAAAGTAGGGATGGTCAGGAATTAAAAGGGCAGAAGATCGCTGTTACGCCCTTGGCAGAAGGCCCCTTTATCAGTTATGCAGAATACTTTAAAATAGACGAGGAATACCCCTATGTGGAGAAGGGAAAGGGATGTGATTGTCCAAAAGCTGAAACCGCTGTAGTGGTGAGAGCCGTATGGTCAGGAGGCGTTCGTTCAAAAGGAGGGGAAGAGCTTGGAGTCGCGGAACGCCAAAATTTTCATGTCCAATTATTAGTGGATAAAGACACCATTGAGGTCCATCCCTTCCATATCGCTGACCTCAACGATAATGAGAACAATATTGATTTGTGTATCAAAGAATCAGGCATCCCTCTATCCCTCAGAGCGGATAAAAACATTGCGATTGATCCCAATGATGATTTAAATCCAGAAACGGAAATAGCGATTTTGAGTAGGTGGTAGCGATTAGAAAATAATCTGCCATCAAAACTCTTAACCTAGATTAATGCTTATAGGGCTTCCCTTCCCTTAATTTTGTATTCAAATAGAAATACAAAACCTTTACTGTGAATAAATGGTCTATCCGCCCAAAGAGAGCTGGCCTTCTTTGGTCTTTGGGGCTAATCGCTCACCTGTATATTGGGAGAGGCGATTCCCTAGTCAAGAGACAACATGGCTACACTGGTCTTTTCATGTGCTTGCTGCTTTGTGGCTTCACTTGCTCCACTTTTGCCCAAATATCTTTCCCTTTGAATGAGGAAAGAGCAAAAGAAGACTACACCTTTCTAAAAGACAGCACCGCACTTAGCTGGCCCGCAACCCTCAAATACCTTCCACTCAATGCGGAACGAAGCGCTTACCTAAGCATTGGTGGCTCTTTTCGCCCTCGATTTGAGCACTTCACCAATCGCAATTGGGCATCAGATAATAATGAAAATTACTACAGCCAAAGACTGACCTTTCATACGGATTGGCATCTGGGAAAGTACCTGAGGTTTTTTGGAGAAGTCCAACATGGCCACAAAACAGATGGAGCCACTTTTCTGCAAACAGACGATTTAGACTGGCATCAAGGTTTTGTAGAAGGTCGCCTACCTATCCAAAACAATCAATTAACGTTTCGATTTGGTAGACAGGAAATGAAATTGGGCGGGGGGCGATTGATAGATCTGCGGGTGGGGCCAAATATCAGGCGAAGTTTTGATATGGGGAAGATCAGCTTTGACCACGATCGAGTCCAAATAGATGCCTTTTACGGAAAAGAAGTTCAAATTGGCTTTGATGCTTTCGATAATCCATTCAACTTGTTTGAAGGAGAGAGTGGAAATCCCAAATTGTGGGGAATCAACAGTCGTTTGGCTATCTCTCCAAAAGCGAATAAAGACAGAAACACAGACATTTACTACATTGGTTTTCAATCTGACCAATCTGCCTATAGTGATGTAGTGGGCGAAGAAATCCGCCATAGTATTGGCATTAGAAGTTTTGGAACGATCAAACATCGATTTCAATACAATACAGAATTGATCTACCAGTTTGGGGATATTGGCGGGATCGCTATTCGCGCCTTTAACTTCGAGACGGATTGGAAATATACACTTATCCATCAAAAATGGAAGCCAACCCTTGGTCTAAAATTGGATTGGTCATCAGGGGATGGGGAAACAGGAGATGATCGACTGAATAGTTTTAACCCTCTATTTGTCAATCCTGGGATATACAGTTTGGCAGCGGTCAATACCCCTGTTAATTTATTGAGTATTCATCCTGCTTTCATCTTCTTTCCCAGTAAAAAATTATTGGTCAATATTGAATTTGCTGCTTTCTTTCGCTCTTCAAAGGAGGATGGCTTATACGCCCCTCCCCGTTTCCAAACTCGACCAGCAGATGGAATTGCAGATAATCATATTGGCAATACCGTAGGGCTGTTTGTAAAATATACCTATAACCAACACGCCTCTTTCGATATCAGAAGTTCTTATTTCATTGCGGGGGACTTTATAGAGGCGGAAGGACCAGACGCCTCAATAAAGTCC
>JBCBDH010000607.1:0-4119 GCA_038529855.1 Bacteroidota bacterium
ATAATCGCCAAAGACTGAAATGGCCATTAGCTCCAGGCTTCAGCCTAGCTAATCAATCCTTCAATCTATCTACTCAATTTGCGGGTAATTTGTCTTGTCAGGCTGATTACTTTTTGGCGCAGGCCGTGGTGGTGAGCCCTGTTGTCTGTGTGAGCACGGGCGAAACTTGCGAAATCCTGGTTCAAACGGGTGATGATCTTGTCGATTTTAATTTGGATTATCCCATTTTTGATTTGAGCAATTTTCAGGCGAGCGGGCAGGGAGCGGCACAGGATAGCCTATTTTATCAGATCAATTTGTCCAATATTGGCTCAAGTAGTAGTACGGAAGATGTCTACATTCGATACTTCTTTGATTTGGATGGCAATGGGCAGTACGATGTAGGGGACCAATATCTCCAAAGTGATACTTTATCAAGCGTCTTGGAGGCAGATTCTACCCATAGTTTTAGGGGCTATTTTGATTGGGTGGGGGTACCGCCACTGTGCCAAATCAGCGCAGCGGTTGACCCAGGGCTTCAATGCCAGTGTGGTATTGATGTGGCTGTCGTTGAACTGCCCTTATTGGCTTTTCAAAACAGGGATACGACTGCTTGCCAATTGAGTCCAATAGATATTGGCGTAGACAGCCTGCCAGGAGCGACCTATAGTTGGAGTCCAAGTTTGGGCTTATCTTGTACGGATTGTGCCTTGGCAACCTTGATTTTACCAGAGAGCGGAGCGGCCTATAGCTTGAATTATACCTTGACAGAAAACAGGGCTAGTGGCTGTGTACTCAGCTATCAATACACCATTAATGCCCTACCCTCGCCTGATTTGCTTCCACTGAGAGATACGACGATCTGTAGGGGCGATAGCCTCCATTTATCGCCTGCGGCTGCTTTTGATTCCCTGGATTGGTGGCTGAATGGACAAATAATTGCATCAACAGACAGCTTACACTGGCTACCTACGGGTACAGATACCCTGGTTTTACAAGCCTATTTGACCACGGGCTGCACCATTATGGACACCCTAGTGGTTTACTTGAGTGAGGTGGATATTAGCTTACCACCAGATACAGCCTTATGCCCTGGCGAAAGCCTTCTTATTCAAGTATTGGATGGTATGGGCAACGGGCCAATTGATTCCACAGGATTGACCTTTCAGTGGTCCAATTCCAGTAATTTGTCATGTACCAATTGTGCTAGTCCAACCCTACTACCTACTAACAATGCAACTTATTACGTCACGGTGAGTAATGCACTGGGTTGTCAGGATGTAGATAGCTTATTGGTCGAATTATTAAATGCACCCAATAGTCTAGCAGATTCCATCCTTTGTGCTGGTGATACCTTAGATTTTAATGGCAGCAGCTACACCAACACAGGGCTTTATTGTCATACCTTCCAAGCAACTAATGGCTGCGACAGCACCCACTGTATCAACTTGACTGTCTTGGATAGTATTCAAAATACAGCGAGCTTAAGTATTTGTTTAGGTGACTCCGTGGAAGTATTTGGTAATTGGGTAACAAGCAGTGGTTTATTTGAGCAATATTTTACAGCTGCCAATGGCTGTGATAGCCTACAAAGCATTCAGGTCCTGACTTTGGATACCTTCTACACCATCGAAAATCGAAGTATTTGTTTGGGAGACAGTTCTTTGATTTTTGGGAATCAGGAAATGGCTACTGGTAGCTTTAGTCAATTATTCACAGCAACCAATGGTTGCGATAGTACACATCAGATCAACCTGGAAGTTATTCCATTTTTCAATACCTCAGAGACCCTGTCCATTTGCCAAGGCGATAGTGTATTGATCTTTGGGCAGTTTGAAAGTCAGGCCGATAGTTTTGTGCAAACCTTTACTTCAGTGGCGGGTTGTGATAGTATTCATTTGATCATTTTAGAGGTATTGGATACGTTCTACACCATCGAAAATAGGAGCATTTGCCTGGGAGAAAGTTCCCTGATCTTTGGAAATCCCATCAGTACTGCTGGAAGCTATAGCCAATTATTCACGGCAGCCAATGGCTGTGATAGTAGCCATCAGATCAATCTACAAGTGCTTAATCCCGTCAATACCTCAGCAGCAATGAGCATATGCGAGGGAGACCGTGTTTTGATTTTTGGGCAATTAGAGCATTTGGCCAATAGCTATAGCCAAAGTTATACTGCTGCCAATGGTTGCGACAGTACCCATACCATTAATTTAATGGTGCTAGATACCTTTTTTACCCAAAATAGCTTTAGCATCTGTGAGGGAGATAGCCTGCTGATTTTTGGGCAATGGGAACATTCCAATGGAAACTATCGCCAAACCTTTCAAGCGGCTAATGGCTGTGATAGTACCCATCAAATCGCATTAACTGTTCTTCCCAATTCTCAAAGTCAAGAACAACTAAGTATTTGTCAAGGCGATAGCCTGCTGATTTTTGGACAATTTGAATCCACAGCAGGCACCTACAGTCAAGTATTCCCCGCAGCCAATGGCTGTGACAGCAGCCATCAAATCGAGCTATTGGTTTTGGATACCTTTTACGTGGAGGAACAAATCCAGATTTGTTTTGGCCAAAGCGCTATGGTATTTGGCTTTCCTACCAGTACAAGTGGCATTTACGAACAACGGTACACGGCCACCAACGGCTGTGACAGCACTCATCGAATTGAGCTATTAGTCTTAGATACCTTGCAATCCAGCGAAACCATTAGCCTCTGCCAAGGCGATTCTGTCCAAATATTTGGGCAATGGGAAACGGAGGCAGGTAGCTACAGCGAATTTTATACGGCTAGTAATGGCTGTGATAGTATGCATACGATTAGTTTGAGTGTACTGGATACTTTTTTCACCCAGACCAGCTTTACCCTATGCGAAGGCGATTCTGTCCAAATATTTGGGCAGTGGGAACAGACAACAGGAATCTACACCCAAAACTACCTAGCGCTCAATGGCTGTGATAGTAGCCATCAAATCACATTAACTGTTCTTCCCAATTCTCAAAGCCAAGAACAGCTGAGTATTTGTCAAGGCGACAGCCTACTGATTTTTGGCCAATGGGAAGCCAATGCGGGAGCTTATCAACAGGTATTTCCTGCGGCGAATGGCTGCGATAGTACCCATGTTATCAATTTGAGCGTACTAGATACCTTTTTCACCCAAGAACAAATTCAAATTTGTGCGGGTCAGACGGCCATGATTTTTGGTATGGCCACCAGCTCAAGTGGTGTTTACGAAGCGCATTATACGGCTGCTAATAGTTGCGACAGTACCCATCAGATTGAATTATTGGTTTTAGATACGCTTCAATCCAGTGAGACTAGGAGCATTTGCGAGGGCGACTCTGTGCTGCTTTTTGGGCAGTGGCAAAGCGAGGCGGGTATGTATGAAGCGGTTTATACCGCCAGCAATGGTTGTGATAGCATTCATCGAATTGAGTTGAGCCTGCGAAGGGCCTATAATTACAAAGAAAACTTATGGATTTGTGAAGGGGATAGTGCTTTGATATTTGGTCAGTATGTGTATACAACGGGTAGCTACAGCCAATCCTATACTGCTGCAAATGGCTGCGATAGCCTACGGGTGTATCTACTGAATGTAGAAAGTAATAATCAAAATCAGGATACCCTGGCCATTTGTGAAGGAGACAGCATCGCCATATTTGGACAAATGGAGCAAACAGCTGGTTGGTATAGCCAAACCTTTAGTTCTGCAAATGGCTGCGATAGCCTACAGGAGTATTGGTTAGAGGTATTTCCCAATTACGATTCTATCGAATACCGACGAATCTGTTTTGGGGAAAGCACCTCTATTTTTGGACAAGAGGTCACGGAGCAAGGCGCCTATGTCCAATTGTATTCCACTGCGGAAGGCTGTGATAGTTTGGTGGAAATTGTACTGGCTGTATTGGATACGATAGTAAGCGAGGAGCAGTTGAGCATATGCGAGGGCGATTCGATATTGATTTTTGACCAATGGGAAAAAGAGGCAGGCGACTACAGTATGACTTTTTCCGCTGATAATGGCTGCGACAGTACGCATTTGGATGGTATCGCCAAAGACGATAATATATTGATCTTCACAAATACCTACGATGGCCTCTGTTTGTATGGGGAAGTGTACAATAAGCTCGACCAAATGC
>JBCBDH010000608.1:0-4118 GCA_038529855.1 Bacteroidota bacterium
GCCCAGTAATTACCTCCAAGGGATCAGCGATGACAGAGGCTGGTGGCCCTGGTGCCCTTTATGTTGATCCTTTCGATGTGGAAGATATAGCGCATAAAATCCAAAGGGTATTGGAAGAGGAACAAGTCCGTCAGGAATTGATGCAAAAGGGGTATCCCTATGCCTTAAAGAAGTTTAATGGGAAGACTTTTGCCGATCACACGATGGCTATTTATCAAAAACTAATGGGCTAGTAAGTTCATTCTATATAGGTATATCTTAAAAATTAATACATGCAACAAGCCAAATCGCTGCGCTCTTTTATTGGCGCCAAAGATTTTGAACAATCCAGAGCTTTCTATCGCACCTTGGGTTTTGAAGAAACCCCCGTAGGCGAAAAATTGAGCCTCTTCAAAGTCAATGAAGAATCGATGTTTCATCTACAAGATTACTATGTCAAAGAATGGGTAGAAAACTCGATGCTTTTTCTGGAAGTAGAAGATGTAGAAGCCTTGGCCGCAGCGTGGAAAAGCAAAAACCTAGAGGGGCAGTTTCCAGGAGCAAGGCTGTCAGAAGTAAAAGAAGAGGCTTGGGGTAAGGTCTTTTACTTGCATGACCCCGCTGGAATATTATGGCATGTGGCTGCTTTTATCGGCTAAATCGGTGTTGGTATAGAGTTCCCTCATGGAGATGGCTAGACCAATTGATTCGAGTTGAATAGCTTGATCCATACCCTGGTAGCGGGTGATTTTCCAAAGATCGCTCCCTTGTGGCTTAAAATGAACATCAACTATCGCTCTATCCTGTTCGATCAGCACATACTCACTAAAACTGGGCAAGCTTCTATACAAATGAAATTTATCCCCGCGGTCATATACTGCGGTCGATTTGGATAAAACTTCAATGATTAAAGTGGGATTGCAGATAGCATTAGATTCTTCTTTGGCCTGATCTAGTCCGCCACAAATCACCATGGTATCTGGATATACAAAGCTGTTGCTCGCCTTGATGTATAGTTTTATTTCGCTGTTCAATGGGATACAATTGGACTTTTGTTGTTCAAGTCCCGTTCTTATGGTTGAATAGGCATTGCCACAGATCAAACCGTGATTTAGTGTACTGCCAGCTAAAGCGTAAATCTCTCCATTGTGGTATTCGTACTTGATACCCTTTTCCAACTCTTGTTGAAGGTATTCTTGAATGCTTAACTTTGGAAGTTTATGCGCCTTCACAGTGGTTTTTCTCTTAAGATAATTACTATTTTGATAAAGTAGTAGGGTATAGCAAACGATCGGTTGATTTCCATTATATTATCGCATCTTCGCCACAAACCAAACAAGCATGAATCAAGATCAATTTTTTAAAGGACTAAAGGTCATCGAGCTAGCGAGTGTGTTGGCGGGACCTGCTGTTGGGCTTTTTTTTGCGGAGCTGGGAGCGGAAGTGATGAAGGTGGAAAATCGAACGACGGAGGGGGATGTGACACGGCGATGGAAGGTGAAGGGGGAGCTGGCAGAGGCGACTTATTCCGCTTATTACTGTAGCATCAATTGGAATAAGCAGGCGTATATGCTTGATTTGCGGGAGGCGACAGATCGAGAGCGGGTTTTGGATTGGATGGGGGAAGCGGATGTTTTGATTAGTAATTTTAAGGCGGGGTCAGCGGTGAAGTTGGGGATGGATTATGAAAGCTTGAAGGAGCGGAATCCTCAATTGATTTATGCGCAGTTGACGGGATTTGGGGAGGGAGAGGAGCGACCTGCTTTTGATATTGTCTTGCAGGCAGAGGCGGGATTTATGTATATGACTGGCGAGCGGGAGGGGCCACCTGTTCGAATGCCAGTAGCGCTGATTGATATTTTGGCGGCGCATCAGCTAAAGGAAGGGATTTTATTGGCCTTATTGCATCGCTATCAGAGCGGGGAAGGCAGTTATGTATCCGTGTCTTTGCTGGAAGCTGCACTAGCCTCTTTAGCCAATCAGGCGACCAATTGGTTGATGGCGGGTCATATTCCGCAGCGCATGGGGAGTTTGCATCCCAATATTGCTCCTTATGGTGAGGTATTTTATACCCTGGATGATAAACCGCTCGTTTTGGCGGTAGGCACAGAGAAGCAGTTTGTGGGATTGTGCAAGTGTTTGGAACTAGAGGAATTGCCCGCTGATGAACGTTTTAGTACCAACCTCGCTCGTCTCCAACATCGCTTGGCGCTTCAACAATACCTCAAAGCGAGCATCCGCAAAAAGAGCAGAGCAGAATGGATGAGTCGCTTCCACAGCCAAAAGGTGCCAGCAGGAGAAATTCGCGATATGCGAGAGGTTTTTGAGCAAGAAAAGGCCAAAGCGATGATTTTAGAAGAACAGATGAGCGATGGCCGAAACAGCCAAAGGGTCAGGACCGTAGCATTTAGAGTAGGCTAGTGGAGGAGGATTTCGTCAGCCAGCCGCGCTGCCCTCATATTCAGTTGAAAAATGACTATTATTTTCCTAATTTAGCTTCACTTAAGCAATTGCTGTAAATGCTATACCGCAACCGTTTTCAATCAAGTCCCATCGCCCCATTCTTGGCCCATTGCTCGGAATTGGGGGAGAAGCTATCTAGGCTTTCCTATTCCCGTTTTGGATTCCTTTCCTTACTGCTTCTTGGTGGGCTGTTATTGGGGCCGCAAGAGCTGAGCGCTACGCATATTGTAGGTGGAGAGGTGACCTACCGCTGTCTTGGACCCAATGAAAGTGGTAATAATGATTTTGAAATCAGCCTTACGGTTTATCGCGACTGTTTTAATGGCAGCCCGCAAGCCCCTTTTGACCCATTTGCCTCCATTGGTATCTTTGATAGTGATAATCAATTGGTTACTTCCCTAGGAGATGGGACAGGCCAATTGCTAATTCCCTTTGTTTCAGATGACACGCTTAATCCAAGTCTCAATAATCCCTGTTTTGTCATTCCTCCCAATGTCTGTGTACATACGACCACCTATCGCGATACCCTGGAATTGCCCTTTCGCATAGGCGGCTATCTGCTGGCTTATCAGCGCTGCTGTCGCAATGTAACGATCCAAAACATCGTCAACCCCCTCAATACAGGCGCCACCTACAGCGTATTGATTACGGAAAGGGCTTTGTTGGAATGTAATTCCAGCGCCACCTTTATCAATTGGCCCCCCAATTACATCTGTGCCAATGAGCCCATTGATTTTGACCACTCAGCTATTGACATTGATGGCGATTCGCTGGTCTACAAATTATGTGTGCCTTTGGATGGGGCTACTTTTGATGAACCCATGCCCCAACCTCCACTCAATCCGCCTTATCAAGAAGTGGTTTGGGTTGATCCACCTTATGATGTCAATAATATGCTCAATGCTGCGCCAGGTGAGCCTCTGCGTATCAATTCAGCATCAGGGTTTTTGACTGGGCTGCCCAATACGCTGGGCCAATTTGTGGTTGGGATTTGTTTGGAAGAGTACCGCGATGGAGAATTGATCTCGACCACCCGTCGCGATTTTCAATACAATGTTGGGCCTTGTGGACAGACGGTATCCGCCTTTTTTACCCCTGAGCTTCAATGTACGGGCACGGAGGTAAGTTTTGATAACTTTAGCCAAAACGCCACCACTTTTGCCTGGTATTTCAATGATCCAGGGAATCCTGGGGCTTTCTCCATGGAATCAGAACCAACTTATACCTATGCTGATACAGGGCGTTATACGGTCATGTTGGTGGCCAATCCTGGGGAGGCTTGTACGGATACATCCTTTCAGGAGGTCTATCTGCAATTTGCTTCTCTGACGGCTAATTTCGACTATAGTTTTGTAGAGTGTTCAGATAGTATGATCATTCAGGTGACGGATGCTTCAGTGGATAGTATTTCAGAGATTACCTCTTGGGAATGGACCTTGTCTTCTGGGGTGAATACCCTAGGGACTTCAACTGAGCAAAATCCCAGCTTTGTTGTCTTTGGCAGTCGATTGGTTAATTTGTCTTTAATCGTGACGGCAGAGAATGGTTGTGTGCAGGAGCTCAGTGAATTTTTTGAGGTAGAATTGATAGAGGTAATCCTGCCGCCAGATTCGCTTTTGCTTTGTCGAGGAGATAGTTTGGTTTTGAATCCCAATCCTGAATTACAATATTCTTAT
>JBCBDH010000609.1:0-4114 GCA_038529855.1 Bacteroidota bacterium
GTTTCTGTCCAGGTTATTTTAAACTGGATTTAAAACGACAAACCGATAAGATTACTGCTGACCAGGATGGGCGACTACTTTACCAAGGTGTCAACCGCCGATCCATCAGAAAGAAATGGGCACAGCAATATACTGTCCCATCCCTATTGACTCTGACCCGACCGTGTAAGCCCAATACTGAAAATAATTATTAGCGACGGACTTAATTAGCTTAAAAATCATGGCAGTTACCTTTTATCCCCCATTGTCCTCTATAGTCACCTTTGACGAATTACCAGATCAACTCAGCTTTGTCAAAGATGGCCTATCCAGCCTTTTTGATAAAATCTATTTTCGAGATTTACAATTTTCTAAAAGTCCAAAAGGAGATTCCGCCTTTTACAGTTTGGTGATCGTTAGCAAAAAGCGATTGGCGGTAGAAATTCCCGGAACCGGCCTCTTCTTTATCCTCAATCCCGCCCACGACCCGAGCAATGCAAATGATGTTTCCGAGATCCCTATCAGTGTTCGATACGAATGGAAAATCCTGGGTTTGCTCAAAAGCTTTGATCTGGATAATTTTTCTTTTAGTCCTTCGGCCTTCTTTGACATCATTCTACAGCTGGCCAATATGACTGAAAAGGAATTGATCAAAGAAACCATCGAAAATATGATTCCCGATGGCACCTCCAACCCTATTCAGGAGTTTGTCAATTTGATCAATGCCCACCCAGATTATACGGGCCTACCCGTACCCACATCATCCGACCCTTATGGGGAGTTGGCAACTAGCATCGAGACTCAATTGGGGGACAATGCCTCGCTGGTCATTTTTGCCGTCTACCTCTTCAATCCAATTGATGAAGACTCTACGCTAGAACGCATCAATAAATTATTCTCGCGTACTTTTGGAGATTCACCCGTGGACTATATCAAGGAATTACTGATCCCAAAGATAGATTCCACTCTAGATGTTTCTGCTGCCATCGAATTTCCAAGAAGTATTTTGGTACCCTTGGACGCTGCTGGCGAACCAGAAAGCGATACTAATATCAAATCCCGACTGGAATTTGATCCCGGTTTTTTCTATTTCAGTACAGAACGAGGCATTGGTTTTGAGGAAGAACTAACGGTCCAACTCAGCCAGGATTCCCAAATTGGCCAAACTGGTTTGATCATCACACTAGAAGAAGCCAAACTAGACCTCAGCAAAGAAACTAATATCCCAGAGGCTACCGCAGATGGCCGTCCAAATGATTTTGTCGGCGTTTACATCAAGGAGGCTGCCATTACTCTACCCGCTAGGTGGTTCAAAAATCAAAATAATACCACCGCCAAGATATTTGGTCGTAGGCTTCTGATGGGAACTGGTGGTATCTCTGGGCAATTTGGCTTGGAGGCTACTGCGGTATCCCCACCGCCTGGAGAAAGTCCAGCATTAACCGTTAATCTGGGGAGTAACTCTGGTTTTGAAATTGGATTCGAGTCTTTTGATATCACATTCCAACAAAATGAGATTATCTCTTCTTCTATCGCAGGCTATCTAAAAATTCCCGGTTTTAACGATGCCAATGGAGACCCAGCAAAAATTGAGATTGATGTCAGTATTGGTAATGATGGGGATTTTAGCATCACAGCGAAAGAAGCCGATGGTTTTAAAATCACCTTTGGAAGCATCTTTTCTATTTTTATCTCTAGCCTGTCCATAGGAAGGCAAGACGATGAGTTCTTCCTGTCTATTTCCGGTAAAATCTCTTTTGAAGATTCTGTGATTGCCAATGTCCTCAAAGGAGATATTGAAATCAAAAAACTGACGATCTGGTCCGATGGTAAGATTGAACTGGAAGGAGGCACCCTGCCACTGCCAAAAGGTACCAGCATCAAACTAGGCCCTGCCGAAATCTCTATCACCGCGATTCACTTTGGCTCTCATCAGGAAATGAAGGGCAGCAATATGCGCAAGTACAATTACTTTGGTTTTGATGGTGGTCTCAATGTCAATCCAGGTGGCGTCGATGCCCGTGGGGATGGCATTAAGTTTTATTACTCGGTCGATAGTTATCCACTAGATACCTTCCTTCGAGTCCAGAGTATCGCCATTGATCTCATTATCCCTGGCACCGCCAGCCCAGACACAGCGACTGCCTTGATCAAAGGATATCTCGCCCTGAAAGGCACCAGCTCTGCTCCAGAATATGAAGGAGGTGTTGAAATTAAATTGCCAAAAGCTCGCATCGCTGGTGGTGCTGCTATGAAATACAATCCCAGTTACCCCGCCTTTATCATTGACGCTTATTTGGAGATGGCCGTTCCACTTCCCATTGGAGCAACGGGCTTGGGGATTTATGGTTTCCGGGGTTTATTAGGGCTCCGCTATGTAGCCACCAAGGATGCGGTACCTGGTCTAACAGAAGACAGCAGTTGGTATGATTACTACAAAGCCCCGCCACAGATAGGCGTAAATGTCAGCAAGTTCAGAGGGCCAAATGAAACAGATGGCTTTGATAATCCATTCTCTATTGGAGCGGGGGCTTCCCTGGCCACAACAGCAGACGATGGCAAAGCCTTTTCTACTAAGTTGTTTGTCCTCCTTTCGCTACCAAGTGTGTTTTTATTGGAAGGAAAGGCCAATGTACTGGGAACCAGAGTGGGCTTGGATAGTAATGACCCACCTTTCTTTGCCTTTCTGGCATTTAGCTCTAGTTCTGTTGAAGCAGGTTTTGGCGCAGATTATAAGGTTCCCGCAGACAGTGGAGCGATCCTAAAATTGTATGCTGAAGTCCAAGCTGGTTTCTTCTTCCAAAACCCCTCTGCCTGGTACATTAATTTTGGTACCAAACAAAAACCTATTTCCGCCCGCTTGCTCAGTCTTTTTGATGTCAATGCCTATCTGATGCTCTCTGCCGCAGGTATTGAAGCAGCAGCTCGGATAGAATGGAAATTTGATAAAAAGTATGCTGGTGGAGCCGTTCGGGCCTATGTCAATGTCTATGCAGAAGTCGGTGGACGAATTAGCTTTGCCAAACCTCAAATTGGGGGTTATGCCATGCTAGGAGGAGGTATAGAAGCCTACTTCCTTTTCCTTGGTTTTAACTTTAGTATTGACACCACCTTGATGGCTGAGGCTCCCAAACCCTTCCTCATCGAAGGAAGCGTTAGGCTATGCGTAGGAGTGACTATTGGATTTTGGAAATTTAAAAAACGGATTGAAAAATGTTTTGATGTTAAATTCCGCTGGGAAAAGAGTACGGCTGTTGATCGAACCCCCATTAAGCCATTTGAAGATAGCGACCTACTGAACAAGCCTCCAGTAAAAGCACTCAGTATGCTTTCGGGAGAAGATTTCGATGTCCACTACTTTGGCACCAGTTTGCCCGCCGCTAATGATCCAGCTTTTAACCAAACCATTCTGCCACTGGACAGCTTCCTCGATATCAGCTTTAAGAAAAGTGTCCTTCCCGATGAGGTCAACGATGAAATTGGCGGACGCAATAATGCCCCTACTAATTATGAAGACCTGGTACCCCCCAAGAAAGTTAATCGTCAGGTCGTACATGAGTACAGCATCCGACAAATTGAATTGAAGGCATGGAATGGCAGCAGTTGGGTTGATTATCATCCCTACGAGGCATTGGCCAATCCCACGGCCTTAGCCGTCTTTAATGCACAACCCAGTGATTATAAAATGGGGCATTGGCAAAAGTCGGGTAAAACCTATGACAAGATTCGACTACTCTCCGAAACTTCGCTGTCTTACATGGAACAAGGGGAGACGGGTTGGTACACGCCAGAAGAGTTTGGCATCACAGCAGCGAGCCTGTTCTGTGAAGGCGAACGCCGCAAAAAGCACTGCGTTACCTGGGAAGGGCGACTCGCTGGTTATAAATACGATGCCAATCGCACCTACCATAGGAATAAACTGAGTTTCCGAATCGTTGATGGCCCTGGCGAAGTCCTTGATTTTGTCAATGTATTTGGTATCCCCCGTTCTCTGGCCTGGCTTAATGAGGACAGACTTTTGCTCACGCTCAACAAACCTTCAGTCGAGGTAGAACTAAAGTTATTCACCTATGCTACAGGCGTGACTATCCAGTTTTTTGAAGACCTAGGTACACCGCTCAATCCGATTTACAAT
>JBCBDH010000610.1:0-4098 GCA_038529855.1 Bacteroidota bacterium
ATGGTATCCCATCAAAGACCAGGATACTTAGAGATGGTGACTTGATTAATATTGATGTGTCAGCTGAACTCAATGGTTATTACGGCGATAATGGCTCCTCATTTATTTTGGGAAAGGACATTAAGGGACTTTCTCCATTGGTAGAGGCTTCTCGCGAGATTCTGTATAAAGCCATAGAACAAATCAGTGACAATGTGCGCATTGCGGATGTTGGAGGACTGATTGAGCAAGAGGCCAAGCTAAGGGGCTACCATGTGATCAAAAACATATGTGGTCATGGCATTGGACGAAAGCTTCACGAAGAGCCTAGGGAAATTCCTTGTTTTAGAGATCGCAACAACCAGATTCGCTTTAAGAATAATACAGTGGTAGCACTGGAAACCTTTATCTCAACTGGCGCTCAATACGTTGACGTTTTGCCTGATGGCTGGACAATGGTTGCGCAGGATGACAGCTATGTCACCCAACACGAGCATACCCTTATCGTCACTAATGGAAAGCCCATTATAGTGACTAAAGCAAATGGCATTTAATATATTTGTCGCTCCGCTCCTGGATTATCGAATGGGTTTCGTGCCATTCGATAATTTAGGTCTCTTTCCATTTTAGTCTCTTGTCTTTATCTCCATGAAAGTCAATTTGCTAGGTGCCTCTGGTTTAGGTACTATTACAATTGCACAAGATTTGTTTAGGCCCATCTAAACCCAATTAAGCATGTTTGAATAAATACCCTTAGCTTTATCTTATGTTTGCTTTGATGAAGAATATAAGGCGCTACCTACTTTTTCCATTCGTGTTTCTTTTTTCTTTAGCCCTCTTTTATGCCCATTCAAACGAGGCCGTTCAGGCCCAAATGATCGTTCATCTTTTGGGTATCCACGAATGGAATAAAGACAAATTCGAGCCCGTAGCCCAAATGATTCGCAGTGGGGGATATACCAATTACAAGCATTTGGAAGATATTCCGCTACCATGTAAACAGCAATTAGAAAGCTATTTTAATCCATCTACAGGCCACTTAGACCATACCCAATGGCGACAGCTTCAGGAGATATTCGCAGTTGAAGGAGAAGATTGGGCGGAGGGCTGCACGGTCCTCAGCGGGCTAAAAACTTGGAAGTTTAGTCAGTTGTACATCAGTAAAGATGCAGTTATTCTAAAGTATTATACTGGTGGCTTTGCCGCAGGTCCAGTATGGGACTTCTTCGCTATTGAAGAAAATCAATTGGTAAAAAAAGCCAGTATTGCCCATCTAATTGACGATCTACCGTTTCTGGCTTTTGCCTTGCGATTTGATCCAGATATGGCAAATTGGGTTTTAGAAGAACTTAAGGAAACCCAGTTATTACAAGATTCGCTAAAGGCGAAGTAAACCTCAAAAGCCCATAATTATTCCCTTTCCTTCATCGTATTTCTCCTAGTATTTGCCGAGAAAAGAGGCAATTCCCACTGAATCGTTTATTTTAATACTCTACTTAATTATTTAAGCTATGACGATTCATCAAAAAATAGAAACCTTATTGGGACAGTACCAGCAGTATTTGCTAGACAAGCAAGCACTGAATCAAATTAATGAGCGCTTAGATGAAATTCTAAAGCAAATTAATAAATTGCACAATTACACCAATGGTCATATGCGTAATCTGGAGCGCGTAGAGTCTAAGGTGTTTGGTCTGTTCTTGGGTAAAAAGCGAGTACAGCAAAGGGCAAATGCCATACGCAATGAATATTATGATGATGTACTGGAACTCAATTATTTAGAGGAATTACTACAATTACTACCCAGAGAGCAGACCACTCTGCAAAAGCAGATGGAAGCGCATGAAGGGATCATTGATCAGGTATTAGACCTGCTCTTGTCTCACATGGAAGAGCTATTCCCAACCGCTTCAAGTCAGAGCGAAATCCGTGCATTCTCAGAGCAGCTCAATGAGCAGCAGCAACTGATCAATGAAATGACCAAGGTTAGTCGCCTGATTGAGGAGGCCAAAGATCGCCTATTGAGCATTAGTGCTTTGTTGGCAATCGAGGTGCGGAAAGAGGTAATGAAACGTCCACCACATGGTTTTTTGGGCGAGCAGCAGCGCAAGCTTGTTCGATCCCCTGGAAAGCTACACGAGCAGTTGAAGCGACTCACCATTGATTTGAGGTATCTTATCGATAAACTAATGGATCTGCATGACACAGACATTAGACTAGATCAGAAAACCCTTCAATTGAGTCAGCAAATGATTCGCTTTTGTAACCGTTATTTATCAGACAATAGCTTTCTCTATCGCCAATCCAATTCCGCTCTAACAGATATGAGTCGCCAATTGGAGCACCTGCATGAAGTAGGACAGGCGATGGATCGCCAAAAAGCTAAGGTCAAGCAGAAATTGATGGATTCAAAAGAAGCATTTATCACTCACTTTAGCAATGCCTATACTAAGAATCTACTGGACTGAACTTCCAGTCCAGTATTATTTACTTTTTAATCTCCAATCAAAACAGTCAGCTATGAAAAAAAGAAAAAGAATAACTAAATTCTATCCACCGCCAATTGAGTTGGTTCCTAGTCTAATTAGTCATTGGGCTTTGTATATCACAGTTGTGGTCTTAGGGATTTTGGGTATATACCTACTATCCCTTGTACATGCTGAAGAAACAGAACTAGTGGGTAGATTATTTGCGTATCTTCTAATTACCATGGAAGTAGGACTTGTGATTTATTTCGTCTGGTCCCGTTTTGACTTCAAGCTAAGGCTCAAAATCAAGAATAATCGCTTGAGCTATAGGACCAAGAAATCCAATTTTTTGGCCTCAATGGATAGCATAAAATATTGGTCCTACAAAGAGATTTATGGCATTAACTATAGTACTGCCTATATTTCTCTTGTCTTTCCCCAGAAGAAAATCACCATTGAGAAACGGAGTATGAAAGATTTTACTTCTTTGAAGGTCTTTTTGCAAAATTATTACTCAGATAAGGAAAAGAAAGCAGTGCGGTATAGTTGGAAAACGGGAAAGCCTTTGTAATTCATTTTATTCCTACCTCCCTAGTTTTTATATCTTGTGCAGGATTAACAGAATGGACTTGGCCTAATCCTCAGTTGCTAGTAGATTATCGCCAATCCTTTATCACAAAATCATTCCTGTGCTGCCGATTTCAAATATCCAATCCTTTATCTTTCTTTATTTGGTGGGTTTATTACTGCTTCATGCTTGCCATTCCAATGAATCCACCTCCACTGATCAACGACAAGTCTTTCACTACAACCAGATCAATAACATTACTTCGCTTGATCCAGCATTTGCCAGGAGTCAGACCAACATTTGGGCGGTGCATCATTTGTACAATGGCTTGGTGCAATTAGACGAACAACTAAACATTCAACCGTGTATAGCTAAAGATTGGAAGATTTCTGATGATGGACGGGTGTATACTTTTTTTTTGAGGGAGGATGTCTATTTTCACGATGATGCAGTATTTCCAGAAGGGAAGGGTAGGAGAGTCGTGGCAGAAGATGTTCGCTACAGCTTAAATAGGATAATTGATGAGCAGGTAGCTTCGCCAGGGAGCTGGATCTTTTCTGGTCGATTGGATAGCCTTCAGGCTTTTGAGGTGGTGGATGATACGACTTTTGTTTTGCGACTCAGCAGTGCTTTTCGGCCTATGATGGGAATCTTGACCATGCAGTACTGTAGCATAGTGGCGAAGGAGGCTGTAGAGCAGTACAAAAGAGACTATCGTAGCCATCCTGTGGGTACGGGTCCCTTCCAACTCAAACGCTGGTTGGAAAATCAAGCCCTGTTTCTTTTGAAAAATGAAAAGTATTTTGAACGGGAAAACGAAGAGAGGCTACCTTACTTGGATGGTATTCGCATCAGTTTTATGACGGATCGCAAAACAGCCTATTTGGAGTTGATCAATGGGAAATTAGATTTTGTATCAGGTTTAGAATCCTCTGTGGTCAATGAATTATTGACACCAATGGGCAAATTACAAGCCAAGCAAAAAGACCGTTTGCAATTCCTCAAATCCCCCTATCTAAATACGGAATACCTGGGCATTAATCTCGATTGGGAAGAAAAGGACCACCCCTTGCTGATCAAAGA
>JBCBDH010000611.1:0-4091 GCA_038529855.1 Bacteroidota bacterium
AGCGATATTACGTATGGAAGCGGTTTTGAGCAGTTGGTATAATGTATCTTTGTTGATGACCTGAAAGGCCGTATCCGTCCCTATATTTTGAAATCGAATCAGGTATTCCAAATCTGTATTATCATTGATGAGATGACTTGGACCAAAGCCTGTGGGGAAGGCCGATTTATCATTGGGATCAAAAGCGGCCGTAGCAGCCCGACAATCAATATCAAAAAAAGCCTCGCCATCATCCATCGCAAATTGGGCAAATATCTCAGGATTACCCACCCCTTCGCAAGCGCCTACCCGCGCAGAAGCCAGCGAGTCGCCCAACATCCGCGGAAAACCATCTGCCTGCTCCGCTCGGATAAAATAAATAGCATCTTCCTTGGTAGATATTGTGATCGTTTCTATTCCCCCACTATTCAATTGGAAGCTGTTACTTTTAAGGATGATGTTGTCTTCTATGATGATGTATTTATTGGAACTGACCATATCTGCTCCACCATTGGAAAGGGTAAAGCGAACAGAATCGCCATCGCAAACCGCTGAGGCCAGGATATTGGGGCCTTCCCAGGATATAGGTGGACAAAGGGTGTCTGGATAAATATGTACCTCCGAGCAAATACTTTCTCCAACGGAGATATTACAATCTGCATGAAAGAGAATTTTAAACTGATCGCAATCTCCACTAGCTAGGGTGCCTAGATCAAAAGTCAGCAATTGTCCATTTTGACTGCTTAGCGGACGAGTCGCAGCTTCGTAAAGCAATTGGTCGTGGAGGGTCACTTCCAAATAAGCATTGGTGGCACTTATCGTTCCTTTATTGCAATACTGCACGACGTATTCCAAGCTGTCAAAACAAGGGCGAATAGCGGCAGAGGAAATACTAGCCTCCAAAAGCGGACAGCTTATAAGGCTTTGATTGGACCAATCCTGTACCGTAGAATCCACTCCTGCACTTACTTCAATCGTGAATGGGGATTCGCAGACTTCCCAATAGGCATTTGGCTGTTCAAAACTGACATCATAGGTGCCTGGAATAAGATCTAGGGAGTAGTTGCCAGCTTGATCCGTTAAGTCGTAGTAAGTAAGGGCGGGGAAATCCGTGTGTTGGGCTTTTACGGTCCAATTGCTCAAATTGGCTTCTGAAAGGTCTTCGCTACAGTTATTATTGGTGTCGTGATAGGCTTTACCTTGAAGACGATGAAAATTAAGGACGCCGCTGAGGTCAAATTTGATGATAAAGGGAATCTTGTTGGCCCCACCGTGATTGGATAGGCGAAGATTTCCTGTCATGGCCAATTGACCATCACTAGTGGTGATAATATCGGTTCCCTGGCGGAAAAAGGCATTGGGCAATAAATCGAGGTATTGGATACGTGCTAGTTGCCCATCTGGTCTTAGATGGGTGTAGGGAATGCTTGCCCCTGTCATGTATAGATCGGGAAAAAAGCCAGTCAGCAGAATCTCCCCATTATGGGTTTTCGCTATTTGCAAATGACTATTGAATCTTTCACCAGAGCCTTGGCCCGTATTTGAATGGGACCAAAGCAACTGACCTTGGGCATCTAATCTTGCTACATAAAAACTAGCCTCATTTTGCACCCAAGAATCGGCACACAATACCGCATGGCCAGCTAATAACAGATCGCCATTATTTGACTTTTCAATATCGTATAAGCGGACAGCGGGTTCGCCTTGGCCATATGGCTGAACGGAGAGAAGATTTCCCTGCGAATCCAAACGCATCAAAAAAGCTCTGGTGCAATTGCTGCCTGGATTGGAATAATCCAAGCCTTCTCCAATAAGGATCAGGTCGCCATTATCCATTTCCACGACATCTCTAAATTCCTTTTCAGCATAGCCATTGGTGATTCCAGGGTAGGGAAAAAACTGGGTCCAGAGACTATTCCCATTCGCATCCAGTTTTTTGATGGCTTTATTCCCTCCTTGGGGCCCAATTCCTCCAATCCCACCAATGATCAGGTATTGCCCATCTTGAGTTTGAAGGAGGGCATTGGCATGAAAACCTGTATCGCGGATGGCCCATACGGCATTGCCCAATCCATCCAATTCTGCCAGATAATAAGTAGGATGATAGCTGAGTGGATCAAACTGGTAGTAAACAGACGAAAGCACCATTACATTCCCTGCCTGATTCTGAAACAGCTCTACATCATTTGCCCGCTCGGTATCTAAGCCTCTGTAATGACCTATGGGGATGAAGCGATTCCACTCCTCTTCTCCTTGGCTATCGGTTTTGAGCAGGAGCAGGCCGTGGTCTGTCGTATCTGGGGTATGCCAACTCAATGCCGCCATTAGGAAGCCACCATCTGCCGTTTCCAGTAGGTGATGAGGGGAATGGCTGCGATCGGTTTCGGGATAAATATTCAGCCAGTTTTGTCCTTGCAAATGCGATATGAGAAAAATCAATAAACACCCTACGAGCAGTTGTATTCGGGAAAATTTACTTTTCATATGCCTCTTCTTTTAAGCAGTAAAGCTTGTGTTGGTATTTGTTAGTATAAAAATGGCCTTTTTATGGGGGGATCAAAAAAACAAAAAACCATATTTGCCAATATTCTAAATTCATAAAAACCACTATTTTTATTATTATTTACCTCTTTTTGCCAAAAATCTATATGCATAACAGCCAAGTCATTCAATTATTTTTAAGCTTATCCAAGGAAGAAAAGATTGCTTTGCGCAAGTTTTTGGCTTCTCCCTACCACAATTCGCGAGAAGATGTCCAGCAATTGTATGCCTACATGCTGAGGCATTATCGCCACAATCGGGCAGCCTTGAGCAAGGAGACGGTCTTTAAGCACTTATTCCCCGAGCGGGCTTATGACGACAAGGCTATGCGCTATTTGATGTCTTTTCTACACAAATGCATGGAACAATACCTTATCCAACAGGCTTGGGACAAGCAAAAGATAGAGCAACAACTCCTCCTCAGCAAGATCTATCGCGAGCGCCAGCTTACCAAGGGGCTGCGGCAGACCTTGCAGCGTACGCGTCGCCAAGCAGCGGCTTTTCCCTACAGAGATATTCTTTTTTACGAGTTGCGCTATCAATTGGAATCAGCGCATTACGATGCACAAGTAGGGGAAGAACGCAATGCGCCGCTCAATTTGCAAGAATGGAGTCAGGCTCTAGATATGGCTTATCTCGCCAAAAAACTCAAACAAAGCTGTTTTGCCCTAGCTCATCAGGCGGTATATAAAGTGGAGTATGACAAAGGACTATTGGCCCCCATTCTCAGCTATTTGGCACATTATCCCCAATTGGATGAGCATCCAGCCATTGCCTTGTACTACTATTTTTACAAGGCCCAAACCGAACAGGGAGACGACTACTTCCAAAAACTCAAACAGGGTATTTTAGCCAATATCCACCTCCTTCCCTCTAAGGAAAAACACAATATTTATCTGGCAGCGATCAATTATTGTATCCAGCGTTTTAACAAGGGCGATGAGCAGTACCTCAGAGAGGTCTTTGACCTTTACCGAGCGGGAATCGAACAAGCCATCTTATTTGAAAATGATGTCCTCAGTCGTTTTACCTACAAGAATATTGTCGCCATTGCCCTTCGACTACAAGAGTACGGATGGACAGAGCGCTTTATTCGCGATTATTCGCATAAGGTGGAAAGTCGTTATCGAGAGAGCTATACCCACTACAATCAAGCAAAGCTGTATTATCATCAGCAAAAATATGGGGAAGCCATTCAGGGTTTGCAAAAAGTGGCCTATGACGATTTATTCCTCAGCCTAGATGCCAAGGTCATGCTACTCAAAACCTATTACGAATTGGGCGAATTGGAGGTATTGGATTCTTTTATCACCAGCTTTCAACGTTTTTTACAGCGAAAAAAAGGGATTGGCTATCATCAGGAAAACTATCAAAACATCATCCGTTTTACCAAAAAGCTATTGGTACTCAACCCCTATGATCGAATAGCCAAGCAAGCTCTAATAGAGGAATTGGAAAATACCCCTGCCTTGGCGGAGAGAGAATGGCTGAGGACGCAGTTGCTACAGCTTTAACCCACCCCAACGCTCATTTGGAAAAGCGGCATGTACATGGCCACCAGGATAATACCC
>JBCBDH010000612.1:0-4074 GCA_038529855.1 Bacteroidota bacterium
ATATTTTTCTCAACGGCAGAAGTAGAAGAACGAGCCGTCCCAGATTTTGGATTGGATCGCGGACAGAAGGCTTATGCCTTTGGTGAATTCCAGTTACATCTCAAAATCATAGGACTTAATAAAGTACAACTCCAATGGATCAAGCCAGATGGAGACAGCCAAAAATCTGTTCCAAGCTTTGTCAAGACCAAAAAAAAGTATCAAAATTTACTCAAAAAAGTCAAGGCTGAGGCCAAGCAAATAAAAAAACAGTTCTCTATTCAAAAAGAGCGCCTAGACCGATCCTTTATCCAGAATCGGATATGGAGCTATGAAAACTTTACCCAATACTATTTCAATCATGGACTTATTCATCCCTTGGTGAGGACCCTCATTTGGGAATTTGAACTGGATGGCCAATTTGTAGCAGCCATCTTTCACGAAGGGCGGTGGATCGATCAAAAGGATGTTGTAATCAATTCGATCCCACCTGAAACCAGGGTCCGACTTTGGCATCCCATTACTAATACTATAGAGAACATCACAGGCTGGAGAGACAAACTTATGCAGCTGGAACTCAAACAGCTGATCAAACAAGCCTATCGGGAGATCTACCTCCTGACCGATGCCGAAGTTCAAACCAAAGTCTACAGCAATCGAATGGCTGCCCACCTTTTGAAGCAACACCAGTTTAACAGCCTGGCCAAACTTCGAGGATGGCGCTATTCTTTGCTGGGGGCTTTTGACGATGGTCGTGCTGGAAGCATTGCTCGTCTAGCCATCTCTGAGCATCAGCTAGAAGCTCAATTCTGGATCAATGAAATGCGATCTGAAGATCAATATAATACCCTGGGAATTTGGAATTACATCGCTACAGATCAAGTTCGATTTGTCAAAAGCAGTGGTGAGGCCCTTGATTTAGTAGATGTTCCTCAACTAGTTTTCTCCGAAGTCATGCGGCATGTGGACCTTTTTATCGGTGTTTGTAGTGTAGGCAATGATCCTCAATGGCAAGATACTGGTGGACTCCCCCAATATCAAGACTATTGGACTTCCTACTCTTTCGGTCAACTTACCCAGATTGCAATAAACCGAAAAGCCATCCTAGAAAAATTACTGCCTCGCCTAACAATCAGTAAAGTAGCAAGCATTGAGGGAAAATACCTCAAAGTGAAGGGGCATCTCAGAAACTATAAAATACACATAGGCAGCGGCAATATACTCATGGAACCCAATGACCAATACCTCTGTATTGTACCAGACAGTAGAGAAAGGGGAAAGACAACTAAAGTATTTCTGCCATTTGAAGGCGATCAAGTGTTATCCATCATTCTCAGCAAAGCCTTTATGCTGGCAGCAGACGATAAGATCAAGGATACAAGTATTGTTTCTCAAATCAGTTTTATAGTAAGTGGACGCTAAATCAAGAGAATACTCCTCGAAAATGGTTACCTTGCATTAAAACAAGCCTTGAGATAAACATTATGAATGCATTTTTGGATGATCTAGTCAGTCGATTCTGGACCAACCCCAGGATTCTTGCTTATCGCCAATTGGCCATTCAGCAACAATGGCGAATGAAAGCTCGTCGGAAATTTGATAAAGATCCAGTTGTCTTGATGGATTTTGAGCTATTCAAAGGAAATCGAGGAAAAAGAATGGCCCCTATATTGATCATTCCAGCCCCCCAGTTAAAAGGAAATTTTCGGATCTACGACTTCCACTACTTTAGCGATCTTGGAAAGAAGTCTACCACAGTCTTTGAGTTTCACCGCCAAGATTTTAACCTGCCTTATTTTCGCATCTTCCCAAAAGGTATGTTCAGCAGCGTCAAAGAATTATTCGTCAGTACGCAATTGCTTTTTGCCACCACTCCCGAATTTAATCAGCAATATGAAATCCTGGCCCCCAATGCCAGTGCGATTAAACAAAGCCTTAATGAAGACTTCCTAGACTTAGTAGGTGATGAAGCAGGCTGGACCCATGAAGGCAAAGCAGAAGTCCTTATCGCCTACCAAGATCAGAAAACCTTTGAAGTGGCAGCAATTAAAGATACTTTAATTCAATTCGAAAAACGATGCGAACGACTCATCAATGGCAAACGGGTCTTTGATTACGATTGAATACGCTACCATAATAATCTGTTTAGAACGACTCCCACTTGTAGAAAAAATGCATCTCAAGAACCAAAGTTCTCAAGATGCACCTTAAAATTATCTACTTACTTTTTTCTGAAGTATGGGCTTAGATGGTCGATTAGCGCTGTACCACAAAGGGCTTAGCCTCTAATTGTCCATCAGCATATTGAATCGTTAGCCAGTAAACACCAGCGGCCCATTCAGAGACATCCAGGCGAATCGCGCCTTCCTGATCCGATGAAATGATTTGCTCCATCAAGGATTGGCCCAATTGACTATTGACCCGCAAGCGAAGCGCTTGACCTTGATAAGCACTCAAATCAACTTCGATATAATCAAAGGCAGGATTGGGATAGATGAGCCAATCGCTATCGCTGATTTTTGATACTTCCTCCTCGATGGCTGCCTCCTGTACAGCATACTCATCAAGTAAAGTCCAGGTGTTGTCCCAATCTGGTGCTGGGGGTACTGGATTAAGTCGAATGGCCTCCAAATCCTCTGGTTCTAGCGTTCCGTTTCGACTATCGGCCATCACTTCTCCAGATGGATCATTGAAGTAGGGGTTGCGGATGTGAATCGTATAATCCTCTACCTCCCCATAGTTGAAATAAGAGCATGGATCATAGGGATAATAGCCATAAGCCATTTGGACCCGCATCCTGGTCTCTCCAGGCACTGCATAATAAGGCACCGTGAATTGTCCATAGATCGCCGAACTACCAGAGGCATAGCCCACCAATTCGCCCTGATCATTAAAATCGCCATCCCCACTATAGTCTATCCATATCTTCCAGTACAAAGTATAGGTCGCATAAGTACCAGGGTGTAAACCAATAACATAGGGATAATTGGCTTCTACCGTTGTCGACAAATTGGTAAAATCAGCATAGCCGCCGTTGTTGCCAGAGTTATTGTCAATACTGCCTAAGCTCACTTTTTGTATCCAGGTGTAATAGGAATTATGGCCACCAGAGGGACAATAATCTGGATCAGTCGAGCAATTCACCGTCACGGTAAAACTACAAGTATCTGTATTACCCGAACCATCGTAGCCAACAAAGGTAACAGTCGTCTCCCCTGCATCAAACCATCCGCCACTAGGTGGTCCAGCAATGCGTTTGATGCGCGTACAAGGCAGTTCCATGATAAACTCCTTGTGATCATAGCCATTGCCATCATTCCACTGACCATTGTACAAGATTTCTACATGGTCCTGTAAGCCATTATAATTATTAGGCTGGCCAGGATACCAATTGAAATAATTGTAGGGATCGCCATTGATCCATTCAAAATTACCCTCGTAGTTTTGATCGGTCAAACCAATCCAGGCGGTTCCAGCTAATAAGCGGGAGGCCAGATAATCGTTTTCCCCTTGATCATTAATTACCGCTAGATAACCTCCATGAGCCTCCGCTGCCGCTTTGGCATCAGCCCAATTGGCTGTATAATCCGAGCAATAATAATGATGATCATTCCATTCCCCCATGTAGACATACCCTGGAATATAATTACCATTTACACAACTGCTTCCACAATCATGTAGCTCTGGTGCATCATAATGAACCTCTGCGCCATAATAACCATAAGCACAATTGACCGTAATATCATCAGGACACTTGATAGTCAAACCATCCACCACAACATTAAAGCAGCAAGTATCTGTATTTCCACTTCCATCGTAAGCCGCATAGCATACCTCTGTAGTTCCGACATCAAATAGGCTGCCCTTACTTGGTCCGCTGATTTGACGTACATAAACGCCACCACCGCCTCCTTGACAAGGCAGCTCCATCACAAATTCTCTCTTCTCACTAGTGTACTGATCATTCCACTTCCCATTATTCAATAACTCCACATAATCCTGATTGCCATTATAATTATTAGGCTGGCCAGGATACCAGTTGGTATAAGTCACAGGGTCGCCATTGACCCATTCAAATACCCCTTCGATATTATG
>JBCBDH010000613.1:0-4070 GCA_038529855.1 Bacteroidota bacterium
CTTTTTTCAAGATGAATCAATCATACATCGCTGAAAAAAGCCAAATAGGCTAATTCCTTACACGCGACTAGTGCAAAGAGGGCAGATAGGGCTATGGCTACTAATAATCTCATTCAAAAAACAAGATACACAAACAAGCCGATCCTACTGAAAGAAATGAATCAAATAGACTTCCAAATTACATTTAAAATAATTTACCTAGATCACGGTGGCCAATTCTGAAGGATTCACCAGATCATACTTTCCCAATTCGACTCTTTTTTCAAAAACGCCTCTGGGGATTTCCAACACTTTCTGACTATCGACAAGTTCAAGCATGACTGCATTAGAAGAGCGCTTCAGAAATTTAACTTTTACTGAATTCATGTATTTAAATTTAGATAGATCAAATTGTAAGTATAATTTTCAAGACCTCATAATATATGAAAATGAGTAAGAACTCCAAGAACTTTCTTTCTTAGAGCGTTTTCATTCATTTAGCCATCTTTATTGAGGATACTACCTATACATAACTTATGAGACCGCCAATGTGTTCATTCTATCGAGAAGCTTTACCTGCATACTGTTACACAGTGACTTAAATGGCCCCTTACCTATTCTTCTCTCACGATTATCCCAAAAGGTTTGATGTGTAATTCCCACAATTGACGGGGAATACTCCCAGCATATCGCAACCAGTATCGCCAAAGCAGCTTATTTTACTTTCCCTCAGAGCAATCTCGAAAAATTCTTTCTTGCAGATTAAACCTCTGCATCAATGACTAGTCCAAAAAGATATAAAATTTTAACATGTAATTTACTAGTGTTCAGCAAAAAATCCCTACATTAGGAAAACGTCTAAACAAAGTTTTGCCCTGACTCCCTCGCTGTATTCGACTCTAATGAAAAGCTTCATTTGAGCCAGATTGCTTATTGCTACAGCCTGGGTATTAAAGATAGGTTTCCAATCAGAAGGATTATAGTCGTGACACTTTCTAATCAATCACAAATAATAACTTATGAAGCGAATTATTAACCCCGCTCTGTACTTGTTAATCTTATTAATGACTTCCTTTTCAGGAATTTCACAGATCAACCCTCGATTTAGGCCCATCCCGCCGAAATACAATGTAAACAGTCCCAACCCTACTTATGCATTGAATATCAAATACGATAACATCGAGCCCAACAAGCAGTTATTTCATCTATTCTTACCTGATACGCAGGGTAGTTTTCCTCTAGTGGTCTTTATCCACGGTGGAGGTTTTACAGGTGGTTCCCCCTCTGTTGTCATACAAGACGCGAGCAGAAGGGCTGAAATCAAATACTATTTGGAACAAGGGATTGCTTATGCCAGCTTTGGCTATCGCCTAATTGCCGAAAATCAGGCAGATACGGAAGGGGTCATCAAATGCCTTAATGATTCCAAGCGAGCGCTACAGTTTGTTCGCTATTATGCCAATGACTTACATATTGATCCAGATCGGATTGTATTGACGGGAGGTTCAGCAGGAGCAGGAACCAGCCTCTGGTTGGGAACCCGCGATGATATGGCCGATCCCAGTGCCGCAGACCCTGTTTTGCGAGAATCAACCAGACCTTGCGCGGTCGCCATAAGGGGCAGCCAGGCAACTTATGATTTGTACAAATGGGAAACACAGGTTTACCACAATTTTGATGGACAAGGAACCAATTACACACTGGATAGCATAGTCAATTTATTGGGCTATCAAAGGGCCTCTAACTTCTATGGTGGCCTGGATTCCATTTATCAAATTTTGTATGATCCCGCCTTGATCCAGTATAGAGAAGATGTGGATATGCTATTTCATATGTCTAGTGATGATCCTCCTCTCTACTTCGCTAATCCCTCCCAAGCAGTTCACCCTAGCCAAGACCTCTTTCACCATTCCTTCCATGGCCGAGAAATCAATATCGCTGCTATAGCTGCTGGTATATCAGAAGTCAAAGCAAATATTCCCGCTTTATCGATCAACACCACGAATGGAGAGACTCAACAACAATTTGTTATACGACATTTGAATACTTGTACGCTAAATGGAGAGTCCCATCAAACAAGTGGCCATATCCAAAACACGACAATTCTTCAAAATACCCCCAACATAACGGTTGACGTCTTCCCCAATCCAGCTAGAGAATACATTACCATCAATCTATCAGAGGAAAATATTAGAGATATTGAGCTCTATTCGATCTCTGGCCAATTGATGAGTAAGCAAAGTGGTGAGCTATCCAATACCATCACGATGCCTACACACATGCTTGCGCCAGGTATTTACTTTTTGACCGTAACAAGTGAGCAAGGAATTAAACTCACTCATAAAGTAATTGTTGAATAGTCGTTAAGTACAATCAACAAAGTTAAAATGCTTGTAGTACCTTTGTGGTATTACAAGCATTTGCATCGAGCGTTTTTTATGAAAATCTATGATCTAATTATCATTGGCGGTGGTCCCATCGGTCTCTGCTGCGCCATTGAAGCACAAAAGGCTGGTTTGGATTACCTCGTTTTGGAAAAAGGGGTTTTGGTCAACTCTCTTTACCGTTTTCCGACCAATATGACTTTTTTCTCCACTTCCAAATTGCTGGAAATCGGTGGGGTACCATTTATCTCTCATTCAGATAAACCTACTCGTAGGGAATCCCTCGAATATTTCCGACGGGTCTGGGAAAGCTGGAAACTCAATATCCAATTCCACGAAGCTGTAGATCGCGTCAGCCCCAATGGGGATCAATATACGGTATATACAGCTAAGGCTAATTATACCACCCAAAACATCATCGTGGCCACTGGCTTTTACGATACGCCCCGCTTGATGCACATCCCAGGAGAAGACCTTCCCAAAGTCAAACACTACTACGATGAGGCCCATCCCTATATCGGACAAAAACTACTCATTATTGGAGCCGCCAACTCTGCCTGTGATGTCGCCCTAGAAACTTACCACAAAGGAGCAGAGGTAACTATGGCAGTCAGAAAAGAACAAATCAGCCCTCGCGTCAAATACTGGATCAGACCCAATATCCAAAATCGCATCAAAGAAGGCTCCATCAAATGCTATTTTAATACCCAAGTCAAAGCCATTCTCCCCAAAGAAGTCATCCTGGATACTCCAGATGGAGAAGTCCGCATCGACAATGACTTCGTCTTGGCCATGACTGGCTACCAACCCAATTTCGGATTGCTAGAACGAATTGGTATCGCCCTCTCTGATGATGGCCACCAAACACCTATCCATGACCCTGAGACCCTGGAGAGCAATCTCCCAGGCGTTTATTTAGCGGGGGTGGTCAAAGCGGGTATGCAAACCAGTAAGCTATTTATCGAGAATATCCGAGTGCATGCCCAGATCATCGTCAAACATATGTTGAGTAGGGTTAAAGCAACGATCTAAGACTACCTTCTACAACCTGACAAACTGACTCAAAACCACTAAACCTTCTGACAAGTCGACAGACAGCCAGGGGAAAGGATTCCTTTTTGGCAGTATTTACTCGATGGCATATGCCTTGATTAAAGATTAGATGTAGTGTTGATATAAAAATCCGAAAAATAGCTAAGCATGAATTTTAATAAGTTCACCTTAAAATCGCAGGAAGCCCTGCAACGTGCCCAGCAGATCGCCATGTCCGAACAACATCAGGCAATGGAGCTAGGGCATATCCTCAAAGGTTTATTGGAGGTGGATGATAGCGTAAGTCCCTTCCTTTTCAAAAAACTGGGTGTCAATATCGACATCGTCCGCAAAACCTTGGACAGCCAGTTACAATCCTATCCCAAGGTAACTACAAGTGGTGGTCAATACCTATCGAGAAATGCCACCCAAGTCATCACTGAATCCCAGCAATTTCTCAAAGAATTTGGTGATGAGTTTGTCAGCATTGAGCATTTACTACTGGCCATTCTACGTATCAAAGACCCTGTATCTCAATTACTTAAGGACAGCGGAATCAATGAAAAGGCGCTAAAGGCAGCCATACAGGAATTGCGCAAGGGAAAAACCGTTCAGTCGCAAAGCGCAGAGAATAATTATAATGCCCTATCCAAATACTCCATCAATCTCAACGAA
>JBCBDH010000614.1:0-4067 GCA_038529855.1 Bacteroidota bacterium
CCGATATTGAACCTGTAACAGATTGACCTTTTTGAAGCGCTGAATACATTTTTCAAGCAGGGTAATTTCTAATCCTCCTTTTTGGGCTTTGATGGATTTGACCGTAGGGGGGAGCTGAAAGGGATCGCCAGTTAAGATGATCTTTGATGCCTTGGTGATGGGAATCCAGGTAGCGGGTTCCAGGGCTTGAGCGGCTTCATCAATCACCAAAGTACGAAAGTGTCTGCGATCCAATACTTTATTGGTGGAGCTGACCAGTGTACAGCAAATCACTTGTGCGGAATCTAAAATTTGATTGATCAGGCGTTCTTCTAATTGATTGGCCCATGCCGTTAATTCCTTGGCTTCTGCCAATAGCTCCCTCTTAGCATTTCTTTCTTCCGATCCAAACTTTCGGCGATACCTTCTGGCTGAGCGACGGCATTCGGCCGCTTTGATCTTGATCTTTTTGATATTTTTACTCTCTGGATGTTGAGCCAATTGGGCATCCAGGGTATGTTCGATTAAGCTTTCATCTACCCGCGAGATATTACCAACTCTCACCACTCGAAGCCCCTCTGCTGCCAATCGCTCGCTCAGCAAGTCGACGGCAGTATTGCTAGGGGCACAAACTAGTAGAGTACTTTCCTGCTGGCTAAGTAGACGGATGGCCTGAACAATAGTCGTTGTCTTTCCCGTACCAGGAGGGCCGTGAACAATGCTCACATCCTTGGAGGCTAAGATATGTTGTAAGGCCCGATTTTGGGATTGATTGAGAATGGGATTATTAACTGTATGCGGTGGAGCCAATTGGGGTGACCGATGTCCAAGCAAAATATCGCGAAGCTCTGCCAGTCGATTCTTCTCTGCATTCATCACCAATTTAAGTGCCTTTTCCATCTCCAGATAACTACGCTCATCAAACATCAAATCGACACCAATCTGTCCTCCTCCCAGCCAATCGGGAAGGTCTTTGGTATTCAAGACAATTTTCATCTTGCCTTTTTGCACATAATTGATGACGCCATTTTGTTCGGGACGATGGACATGTGCTTGTTGGGTGAATAAACGCACTGGCTTACCGCTGCGAAATTGGTGTGGATGATCCAGGGCTGCTGCAAATTCCAATACGACGTAGGCTCGTTCTCCAAAGGTGTAGCCACTTTTGCGGATATCGACGGGATACCAGCTAAAACCTTTCTTCTGTCGTTCGCTGAGCGGCATGCGTTCGATCAGATTTCTAAACTGTTCGTAGCCTTCTTCCTTTTCGGCTTGCAGCCATTCGCGTAGGGTCGCTAATTCTTCTTGTACTGTCGGCATAATCTTGGTAATAAATGGCAAAATTAAGGGTATTGTTCTAAGAATGGCGAATTTGGCGCATATTTAGCCCTTAATAAGCTGTAATTAGGGATATTCCAATTACTTACTATATTTATGCCCGGTCAGCAGAGAAAACCTGACCAGAGATATGTTTAAAAAAAGCTTTCCCTTCTATCGGCAATTGGATCAAATGGACTGTGGGCCTACTTGTCTACGGATGATTTTCCAGTACTATGGCCGAAGCTATAATCTTCAGACATTGAGGGACTTGTGCCACATTGATCGGGAAGGTGTATCGATGGAAGGTATCTGTGAGGCGGCAGAAAGCCTGGGGATGCGAACGCTTGCCGTCAAGATTTCCTACACGACCGATGATCCAGAAAGTGCTTCCCTACAAGATGTTCCCCTGCCTTTTATCGCGCATTGGGAACAGCGGCATTTCGTTGTGGTTTACAAAATCAACAAAAAGCATGTCTGGGTTGCTGACCCTGGAAAGAGTAAATTAAAGCTTACTCGTCGGCAATTTGAGAAAAGTTGGGCTAGTGAGGGAGATATGGGGATTGCGCTCTTGCTGGAAACGACTCCAGAGTTTGACTTACAGGAGGGAGAGCAAATTAAAAAGTCGGGTTTTGGCTTTTTATTTCGCTATTTCAAACCCTATCGGGCCTTAATGGGCCAACTGCTTCTAGGACTTCTTTTAGGAAGTATTTTCCAATTGATTTTCCCTTTTCTAACACAAGCTATTGTAGATGTAGGGATAGAGAATCAAGATATTGGATTTGTGTACCTGGTATTGGCGGCCCAGTTGATGCTATTCATCGGACAGATCAGCACCAATTTGATACAAGGTTGGATTTTATTGCATATTGGTACTCGAATCAATGTGAGTTTGATCTCGGATTTTTTGAGCAAATTGATGAAGCTGCCCATTGGTTTTTTTGATACCAAAATGATCGGCGATTTGCTACAACGCATCAATGATCATCGACGCATAGAAACCTTTCTGACCAATTCGACCTTAAGTACGGTTTTCTCTTTTTTCAATCTGATTATTTTCAGTATCGTTCTGGCGATTTACGATTTATTTATTTTCGCTGTCTTTCTTACGGGTAGTATATTGTATTTGGTTTGGATAACGATCTTCTTGCGAAAACGTCGGCAAATAGATTTTCAAAACTTTGAGCAACTCTCTGAAAATCGAAATGCCTTGATTGAACTCATTCAGGGGATGCAGGAAATCAAATTGCAAAATAGCGATCGCAAGCGGCGTTGGCAATGGATGCATATTCAGGCGAGGCTGTTTAGGGTAAATATTCGTAGTTTGGTTATTTCGCAATACCAAGATTCTGGGGCTGCCTTTATTTCTCAGCTTAAGGATATTCTCATTTCTTTTATTGCGGCCAAAGCCGTGATAGATGGTAGCATTACCTTAGGGATGATGTTGGCGGTACAATACATCATCGGCCAATTAAATGGCCCCCTACAGCAAATGGTCAATTTCATTCGCTCCGCTCAAGATGCCCAAATCAGCCTGGAACGCCTCGCGGAAATTCACGACCGCGATGAAGAATACGATCAAGAATATTCTATTGATATTTTGCCAGAACAAGGCGACTTTGTCATAGACAATGTTAGCTTTCGCTATAATCAATTAAATGACTTTGTCTTAAAAGACATCAATCTCACCATTCCACAAGGTAAGGTAACGGCCATTGTCGGAACTAGCGGCAGTGGTAAAACGACATTGGTCAAGCTACTTTTAGGTTTTTACAAACCCGAGCAGGGGAACATACGTTTAGGAGGTAGTCCTCTTTTTAATATCGACAAAAAGTTGTGGCGAAGCCAATGTGGAGCCGTCATGCAAGATGGCTATATTTTTTCGGATACCATCGCTAATAATATCGCAGAAAGTGAGTCCTATGTCGATAAAAATCAATTGCTTAAAGCCGTAAAGCTGGCCAATATCCAAGCCTTTATTGAGTCCTTACCACTGGCCTACAATACCATGATTGGAAACCGAGGGAATGGCATTAGCCAAGGACAAAAACAACGCTTGCTAATCGCTCGTGCTGTTTACAAAGATCCCAACTACATGTTCTTTGATGAGGCGACTAATGCACTGGATGCCGAAAATGAAAAGATCATCATGGAAAACCTGGAATCTTTTTATGAAGGACGTACTGTTGTTGTCGTTGCCCATCGCCTGAGCACGGTCAAGAATGCGGATCAGATTGTTGTCTTGGAAAGAGGACGTTTGATCGAGCAGGGGACACATCGAGAACTGGTGGATAAGAAAGGGGCTTATTTTAATTTGGTTAAGAACCAGCTGGAATTGGGGAATTAATCGTAACTATTCAGCAAAGCTGAATATGCTGATAAAAGTAATCAAAGCATTGAGAAAAATAATAAATTAGAGTATGGACTTGTCAGCTCTATTATCAAGACTGGAACAGTTAGAAAAACGGATCGAGGTTCTCGAACGAGAGAATACTGATTTGAGAGAACGACTTTCCAAGTATGAGCATCCCAAGACGAGTTGGAATAGTAGTCTAGCCCCTTCAACAGATGCGCCGTATAAAAAGGATCAGCGATTGAAGAGTCAGCGTTTACGCAGAAAAAGTAATAAAAACATTGGAGGGCAGTCGGGGCATCGAGGGAGTCATTTAGAGATGATCGCTCATCCAGATGAGTTTGTTTTTCATGACGTAGAGCATTGTAAAGTGTGTGGCAAGTCTTTATCCAAGACGCTATCAGAACCCTCTACTACG
>JBCBDH010000615.1:0-4061 GCA_038529855.1 Bacteroidota bacterium
GAAGAAAGCGTATTGGTTCTTTTTCCCAATTGTATCAAGGAGGGCTTTGAAGAAGTACTTTTTATCAAACGCAGCAATGAACACATTGCCATTTGGGATGGACACAAGTACACCAAAGAGGAAGCGACTGCTACCTCTGGAATCAAAAGAGTGTATTGGTTGGATGAAATGGATAATATTCTCAATGAACTCATCCTACTAGCGAAATCGATTTACATCAACTCCAATGAAAACGACCGCTTTATCTCTGATGTCCCCACTAGAGATATGCGATTTGCTCAAAAGCTCAAAGAACGCTATCCAGCACATCATTACCATCGTGCCCAACCCATCATGAAAAGCTTGTCGATGATCAAATCCAATCACGAAGTGGATTTGCTACAAAAAGCCATTGATATCACGGAAAAGGCTTTTAGACGCGTACTCAAATTTGTGCGGCCAGGAGTAATGGAGTATGAGGTAGAGGCCGAAATTATTCACGAGTTTATCCGCAACAGGGCCAATGGCCATGCTTATAGCCCTATTGTTGCCAGCGGAAGAAATGCCTGTGTACTCCACTACACAGACAACAACAAGCCCTGCAAAGAAGGCGATATACTATTGATGGATTTTGGGGCAGAGTATGCCAATTACGCAGCAGATCTCACGCGCTCTATCCCTGTCAGCGGACAGTTTACAGATCGCCAGCGCAAGGTTTATCAATCTGTCCTAAAGGTCATGCAGCGAGCTACAAAAATGCTGGTTCCGGGTACAACCCTGGAGGATTACCACAAAGAGGTGGGGAAAATGATGGAAAGCGAATTGCTCCATTTGGGGCTATTGAGCAAAACTGACATCAAACACCAAGATCCACTCCGCCCAGCTTACAAGCGCTACTTTATGCATGGCACCTCTCACCACCTGGGTCTGGATGTTCACGACCTTTGCAATCGCTACGATCCCATTCGGGCAGGCATGGTTTTCACCGTCGAGCCAGGTATCTACATTCCAGAGGAAAACCTGGGTATTCGATTAGAGAACGACGTGTTGGTAACTGATAATGAACCTATTGATTTGATGAGTAATATTCCAGTAGAAGTGGAAGAGATTGAAAGCCTGATGAATAGCCGAGTATTGAGCTAATCCTTATAAGGTGATCGAAGTGGCCTTACACCACTTCGATCATCATTCCTTTTTATCTTACATATTTACAGACCATACCGAATAACTATTCGGAGGGCATTGTATTTTAACCCATCCCCCAGATTGAGTGGTTGGGTACCAAGAAGAATGTCCAGTAAAGTCTTTGATTTGTGTGCTGTACCAATTAGTTGGCACCCAACGCTCCAACCAGGAATTGGAATTATTGAGGTACACAATCAATCCTGGATTACCATTATAGCCATTTCTTCGAGCGATGTACTCATCATTATCTGTGTAGAGAATAGAGGTATTGCCAGTTGCTTTGTTGTTGTGAATCCAAATGAGGTTATTGAGGCGGTCTTTATTGAGCCATTCCTCATAATCGCGGTAAAAAATAGTGGGATAGCCTTCGTGGGTGAGGATATAGGCATAGGCCAGCATCTTTTTCCAAATCTCGTCAGTATCGTGGTTGGTCACAAAAGTTACGGCCTTGAAGGGATTGCGCTTCCACATCATATCATCATTGAGCACATTGAGATTATTCCCATCGAAAGCATCATTCATCTTATAATAACAGGCAAAATCAAAAACACTACTATTGGCATTATTGGCCCACCAGTTGAGGTAGTTGACATCAGAATCCCAAAGTTCGCCAACAGAAAATCCACCTACATTACTATTCCAGGTGCTCACTACCCAAGGCTCAAAACCCTTCACATAATCAAATCGCCAGCCATCAAACCCTAATACATTGCGATAGTATTTCCCAACGCCATCGCTCCGAACCCACAGCCAATCCTGTACATTGGGTATCACATGGCTTAGGTCTGGGAAACCGCCAAAGATTCCTGTATCATTATTGACTTGGGCATTGGGATGAAAATCGTGTTGGGTGCGGGTAAATTTACCAGAGGCCACCCCAGTAAAATCTGTCCAAGTTTGAGTGCCCGTATATTGGTTACTTTCCAAGGCACCACCACTGTTGTGATTGAGAACGATATCAGCGTATACTTTTACATTCTGCGCATGTGCTTCATTGATCAAATTCTCTAATTCTGCTCTTGAACCAAAACGCGTTTCTATGGTTCCGTTTTGATTGAAATCGCCAAAGTCAAAATAATCAGTTGGATCATAGCCCATAGAGAAAGGACCGTTTTGGGCTTTAGAACAAGGAGGTAACCAGATGGATTCAACACCTGCATTGGCCCAGTCGCCAACCTTTCCTTCAACGACATCCCACCAGGTACCACCAGCGGGAACATCCCAATAAAAGGCTTGCATCATCACCCCTCCGCCTGGGCCAGGGCTAAAGGCTCTAAGGTTAAATTTAGGAGAAGGCGTGCCTGTAGAGAAGGCTTTACCCTCATGGTCGGTTACTTGTACAATATTGAGCTCTTCTTGAGCTGCAGTCAATTGAGGATCGGTAGGTTCTGCTGTTTTTTGACAGGCCGCCAGGCCCAAGAACAACAGCAAGATCAGTTTAAGGGATAAAAATCTCATTGGAGGTTGTTTTAGGTGATATTAGAAAAAAATATAGCAGGAAGCGCTACAAAGCGATGCAGCGCCATCAGATATCAACTGATTCCAGCTTCCCTAAAACTAAAAAGGATAGAATCATCTGATCCTATCCTCATTATAACAACAAGATGACTTAAAAAAATCTTTATGCAGTATAACCTTGCACCAGCAAGGACACATTATTATTCAGTACTTCAATAAAACCTTTCTCGATAGAGAAGACCATTCTTTCACCGCCTTCCTTAAGTACACGAACTTCTCCTTCCGTAAGAGCAGAAACGATGGGAGCGTGGTTGTTCAAAACTTCAAACTGACCACCAACTCCAGGTACTTTTACAGAGCTGATTGCCCCTTCAAAAATTTCCGCCTCTGGTGTTAAGATACTAATATTCATTATAATTACCTATTCAAAACTGTTAAAGGTATAACACTAAGCTTCTGCTTCTGCCAGCATTTTCTTACCTGCTTCAATCACATCATCAATAGATCCCTTCAGGTTGAAAGCTGCTTCTGGATACTCATCTACCTCTCCTTCGAGAATCATATTAAACCCGCGGATGGTTTCGTCGATAGGAACCAATACTCCAGGAATACCTGTAAATTGCTCCGCAACGTGGAAAGGTTGAGAAAGGAATCGTTGTACACGACGAGCGCGAGTTACAACCAGTTTATCTTCGTCAGATAATTCTTCCATACCAAGGATAGCGATGATGTCCTGCAATTCGTTGTAGCGCTGAAGAATATTCTTAACGCGTTCTGCACAGTTGTAATGCTCTTCACCAATAATTGCAGGGTCAAGGATACGAGAAGTTGAGTCCAATGGATCCACCGCAGGATAGATACCCAAAGCCGCAATCTTACGATTGAGTACTGTTGTCGCATCCAAGTGTGCAAAAGTAGTTGCAGGAGCGGGGTCCGTCAAGTCATCCGCAGGTACATATACAGCCTGTACAGAAGTAATTGATCCACGCTTAGTAGAAGTAATGCGTTCTTGCATCAAACCCATTTCAGTAGCCAAAGTTGGCTGATAACCTACAGCTGATGGCATACGGCCCAAGAGGGCAGATACCTCAGAACCCGCTTGCGTGAAACGGAAAATATTGTCGATGAAGAACAAGATATCACGACCTCCAGTTGGGTCATTCAAATCGCCATCGCGATAGTATTCTGCAATCGTCAAACCTGATAGGGCCACACGAGCACGAGCACCAGGAGGTTCATTCATCTGACCAAAAACCAAGGTCGCCTGAGAAGAAGCTAGTTCCTTCTTATCTACTTTCGATAAATCCCAGCCCCCTTCTTCCATGCTGTGCAAAAACTCTTCACCATAGCGAATAACATTAGCTTCAATCATTTCTCGAAGCAAGTCATTCCCTTCACGAGTACGCTCTCCTACACCAGCAAATACAGAGATACCTTCA
>JBCBDH010000616.1:0-4058 GCA_038529855.1 Bacteroidota bacterium
CTACTTGGCCTCGCCAAAGAGAAAAAAGCGCTTGGCTTCATCATATACACCTCTTGGTCCGATTGGATTGACATTTCCCCAGTATTCTTCGGTTTGTGGATGTACCAATGGATCACCATACACCTCAGAAGTAGAAGCAACCAGGATACGCGCCTTTTTCTCTTTGGCGAGGCCAAGTAGATTATGGGTTCCCAAAGCCCCCACCTTCATGGTCTGAATAGGCATTTGGTAGTAATCGATGGGACTGGCAGGAGAGGCAAAGTGCAGGATATAATCCAATTCGCCAGGTACATGTACAAATTTGGTTACATCGTGATAGTGAAATTCAAATTCGCTGAGTGGGAACAAATGTTCTATATTGCCCAAATTACCAGTGAGCAAATTGTCCATACCAATAACGTGGAATCCTTCCTTGATAAAACGATCGCAAAGATGTGATCCGAGAAAACCGGCTGCGCCAGTGATTAATACTCGCTTCATGGGTATTGAGTGGATTTTTAAATGAATGATCTTGATGGTAGACGATGGTTCGCAATATCGTCTTTATGCCATACGGATATTAAACCGCTATGTTCCAATTCAAATGGTATTAGCCTATGGCTATTCTAGTAGTAGGCTATTTATCGAATAGGACGACCTATGTACGATAGTGAGATTCAGCCACAAAGATAATCGCTTTTTTGAAAGAAATGTCCTAAAACAAAATTGGCGGACCCACTTTAAAGGGGCCCGCCAATTTTGTCTTTAACTAATTACATCTAAAGGTAAAATAATAATCTCCGTCGACTGCATCATCTGTATCATTAAAGGGCCATCGCAGTAATTGCAATCGCAAACGATGGGCTTTTACCCCTTCGGGAAGCACACCCGCCAGAAAATCATCGGGAATAAAGGAAAAACTAAATAGATTATTCCCATCATTCTGCATCATCAATTCAGGATTATTCCCCACATCAAAAAGCGTACTGTAGGAGTACTCTACCCCATCATCTCCTTCCAAGCGAAAATAAATCCACATTTCATCGACATTGATCATGGTCTCCTTGCTTTCTACCCGATTATTGTAAAATAAGGTAAATACATCATCGCTGCGGCTAAGCAGGGTATCCCCCTCCACTGGTTCGGGATAGCTGTATACTTTGCGCTGCGTCACAAAGGGAGAAGGAACAGATAGGTGCATGTCCGTGGATTTGAACTCTTCGCCACCATCGTTGCAATCGCCACCAGAACCACCATCGCGCTGTTTGGCTAAGAAACAAAAACCTCGTGCATAAATCTCTTCTGCTTCCGCACCATAATATTCTGTAGGAATCATCCCAAAACGCCAAATATCACCATCCACCTGCTCCATCATCGCATCATCACCAGAATTATTCCACATGCCCTGCTTGGCCTCCGCAGGAGAAACAGGACTCCAAGTCCAGATAAAAAGCGGTTCTTCCGAACCAACCAAGTTGGTACAGTTTGGATCTTTAGAAACATCTATATATATATAGACAGAGTCGTTGACATCTGGCACGGCAGGATCAATCCAAGCCAATCCGCCTGCGCCAGGCGTTGCATTCTCACAAAGATCATTTTGGGCCCATAAACCGATGCTCAAGCAAGAGCTGATCAATCCCAAAAACAAATATTTTATTGATTTCATATCTAGTTTATGCCTATTTTCAAAATGAATAAATCAGCCCCAGCTTACTGGCGCTCGAATTTATAAATATAGCTGATGGCGCCAACTTTACCATCCTCCAACTCCGCACAACCCGCTATCGGACGCGTATATCGGAATATGAGAAAATCATCGACATTGACCCTAACTGGGGCTTCCAACTTCAGGTCCGTCATATTGCCATCTTTAGTCAATTGTAATCGCTCGGGAAATTCTTCATTATCAAAAGCCCAACTTCCATCTTGAGGGAAAAAGACCTTGGTACTTCCTGGCGTAACGCTAAAGCTTCTGTCGCCCGATTGAAAACTAACTTCGGCTGGCTGACTTCCTATCATCAGAGCAGATACATCGAGTTGTGCATCCTCATCTCCTAAAACTTCATCAAACTGTTCTACCTGAACTAAGGTCCAGCTACCATTAATGCCTTCTACCTGACTAAAAGGTGTGCCCAGCTCATAGTCGCCATCGTTATCACAAGCATTATAAAGCAAGAGTCCACCTACCAGCATTGCCAGACAAAGGATATAATTTAATTTTGGTTTCATATGATTTCAAATTTATTCATTTGCATATTTTATTGACAATCCCCACTCGGGTTGGGCTGTAATTCTGGGCTACCGACCAATTCGATCTCTGGAAATTGGCAAACTAGGCCAGGACAATCCCAAGCGGCTCCCCTGACTTTCACTTCATCCGCCAATTTCGTTAGCCCCTGACGAGTCGCCGCCCCAATGCGCTTGAGTTCGTGTAAGCGATTCCCTTCCCCTATCATTTCAATCCTACGCTCTCTACGCGCCTCCTGGATGATGGCCAAATCAGAAGCCCCATCAGAAAGCGTTGGTACATCCGCCCGCAGCTTAATATCATTCAAATCCTGAATCGCAACATCCAAATTGCTCCCTAGCTCCGCTGCCGCTTCTGCTCGAATCAATTTGAGTTCTGTAATGTGAACCAGAGGAATTTGAACAAAAGGATCATTTAAGCCAAATTTACTACTGGTCCACAAACCCGTCTCCGTCTGTGAAAACCAAGCACTTCGCAAATCTAGTGGATTGCTCACCCCTGCACCATTAGCAGCAATCGCCGCCTCTGGAGAAATATAAGAGGGAGCTAGACCATTAGGCGCTACTCGATACTGATCCTGTAAAGCAGCAGAATGGGTCAATAAGAAAAAACTCGTGTCTCCCCCTTCCACATCTGTGATAAACTCACTGAGGACATTCAAAGTCGACTCTGTTGTTCCACCCATAGAAAAGCGATTCATCAAATCGGGATCAAAGGCAAAACCACCATTATTAATTACATCATTGGCCATCTCAAAAGCCTTTTGATAATCGTGCATTTGGAAATACACTCTTGCTAAATAAGCCTTAGCAGACCAAGAGGTAGCATAGCCATTATTCTCCGTAGGCAAAGCATTAGCAGCACTTTCCATGTCTGCAACAACCTGGTCATAGACTTCAGCAACTGTATTTTGTCCACTCCCTACCGTCGTATAAGCCAGCTGTATCGCAATTCCCTGATGCGAGTTATCCGCAGTAAAACCATAAGGTTGAGCAAATAAGCGGACGAGTTCGAAGTGCGCGAGGCCCCGCAAAAAACGAGCTTCAGCTTCCATTCGACTACGGTCGCCCTCATTCAAACCAGGCACCAAATCGAGATTGGCCATCAGGTAATTACTGGTTCCATTTACCAAACCTGCACCCGACATCAAACTACGCGTTGTACCAAGAAAAATATCAGTCGTCCAAGTATAATGCGCCCGCCAGTCACCACTTGTCAAAGCAGCCGTGGAGCCATCTACGTTATCCGACATCAAATCAGAAAGAAACCAAGTCTGCCCTCCCATAACATTGGTGGCAGCTAGGGTTTTGTAAGAAGCATTTAAGTATTCCTGTGCCTTCTCAGGGCTGTCTAGCAACTCCTCTACCGTAATGTCATTATCTGGAATAATTTCCAGAAAACCATCATCACAGGATACACTGATGACCAGAAATAAGCTTGTAAGGAGGATATATAATTTACTTTTCATAATCTCTTCATTTTGATCCGACGAAGATCGTCGAAAAAGCATTCCTGTTTTAGAATTCTACATTTAGTCCGATATTGAAGGTCCGCTCCTGAGGGGCAGTCAAGAAAGTGACCCCTACCCCAGCAATATTGCGTTCTTGAGAGTTGTTGCGCTCTCTAGATACCTCAGGGTCCCATCCAGGATAATCGGTAAAGGTTAGCAAATTGGTACCGCTAATGAAGAGGCGGGCATAATTAAAGAACTTAGCCTTTTTGGGATAAAAGGTATAGCCAATCGCCAAATTTTTCAGACGGAGATAAGAGGCATCATACAACCAAAGGGTGTGGTTGTTTTGCCAGAAGTTATCATTACCTCCCCAAT
>JBCBDH010000617.1:0-4055 GCA_038529855.1 Bacteroidota bacterium
TGGCAATGCTTCTCAAGAGTCTAAAACCAATATAAACCCCAATTACACTTATGCCCAGCAAGGAATGTTGGAAGCCATCAAGGCCAGCAATCCCGTCTATCGCCTATTTTTAAAGTATGCTTTTTTTATGGGCATAAGTGTAATTGGGGTTTTGCTGTAGGGCTTCCTTAAAGTGTACCAGGGCTTGCTGGTGATCCCCTTTTTCAAGTAATCCCCAGCCATAATTGGTATGGGTATAGGCATTATTGGGATCTTCGCGCAAAGCCCCTTCAATGGTTTTAAAGGAAGCTTCCTTGTCATCTAATTTGAGCAAAGCCGTGCTTCGCATATTGAGCGCTAGTATATTTTCTGCATCTATTTCCAATGCTTTATCTGCCTGCTCTAGTGCTTCCTGGTATTTTTTACGCGCTAATTTGATATTGGCAGCAAAGGCAAAGTACTCCGCATCGTAAGGATACATGCTGATGGCTTGGTTGATGTATACTTCTGCTTTTACGAATTCTTCCTGCTGGGTCGCAATTCTGGATTTATTATAATACAAAACGGACTCATCAGGATTGAGGCTAATGGCTTGATTGATGATCTGCTCAGCCGCATCGTATTGGTCTTGCTGCAATTTCACCTCTGAAAGCATCGTCAAGTATTCGATGTTATTGGGATCATTGGCAAGCAGCAAATTCAACAGCTTTTCGGCCTCCCCAAAGCGTTTCTGTTCGAGCAGAATATAGGTCTTTTGCAGTTGCCGATCTTCAAACATATTATTTCTTGATTTTGAGATAAGAAAGGATGTCATCGTATAAACCTCCATCATTGGCGAACATTGCAAAATTTTTAGCCGTTGAAAACCATTCCTTGGTGCTGGACTTGTGTTTTTTGGCCGCATTTAACAAGTCTTTGGTATCCAGTGGTTTGGGGACGCCATCAGAAAAGGCTGCTTCTAGTTTAGACTCAATGGCCATGTCAATAATGGCGTCAATATCAGCACCTGAAAAGTGTTCTGTCTTGCGGGCTATTCCTGTAAAGTCAATGACACTGCTGGGCTTATCTTTCATCTTAAGTTTTAAAATGGCTGCTCTGGCGGCTTCGTCTGGTGGGGGAACAAAAAGGATGCGGTCAAAACGGCCAGGGCGACGAAAAGCCGTATCCAAATTCCAGGGGGTATTGGTGGCGCCTATGATCAAAACGCCTTCATTATTATTGTCTATTCCATCCAATTCCTGTAAAAACTGATTGATCAGTTGACGACCCGCGGAGCGCTTCATATCACTACGGCTGGCGCCTAAGGCATCAATCTCGTCAATAAAAAGTACACAGGGCGTATTTTCACGAGCCAGCTCAAATAATTCGTGTAAATTCTTTTCAGAATTGCCAATGTACATATCTAGAATATCATTGAGCCCAACATTGATGAACTTAGCATTGACTTGCCCTGCGGTTGCTTTGGCGATAAAGGTCTTGCCACAGCCTGGTGGGCCATAGAGCAATAGGCCACCTCCTACCTTTTTGCCATAGGCTTTGTATATCTCTGGATGTAGTAAGGGCTTGATAATCTTGAGTTCTATTTCCTTTTTCACCGCATCCATCCCGCCCACATGCGAAAAATCAATACTTGGTTTTTGCAAGAAGCGATCGTCCAGATCGTCTAGTAGCTCATCGACATCGTGGGCATTTCGCACGCGAAGTTGCTGATCGAGTTCTTCATCAAAAAATTGAGGATCGAGCGCCAGTGCCTTTTGGTACATATCGATGGCTTTGGCGATATTATTTTCCTTGAGCAGGGCCTTTGCATAAAGGACATAAAGTTCCAAATTGACCTCGCCTCGCTCAAGGAGTTCTTCTAAGATCACAATGCAAGCAGAAAAGCTGCCTTTTTGGAAAAAGACTTGGGCTAATCCCATCTTCGCTTTGGGGTCGTGACGCTCTTTTAGGATGAGGGTAAACTCGATTTCTGCTTCCTCTAAGCGATTGATTTTGAGTAGGGTATTGGCGAGTAAGAGTCGAAGGGCCGTATTGTTGGGTGAGAATTTCAGGGCTTCCCTGAGGCTATTCACCGTATCTTCATTCATATCTTAAAATCCTTTATTCATTTTTCGGAAAAGCTAACATAGGGAAATATGCTGATTTTTGAAATAAAGTTCCGATTTTAAAGAAGGATTTGATTTTCCTCTGCTTGGTTACAAGCGATAGGCGAGGCCAATACCAATAGAGAGCTGATGTATCCATTTGGTGTAATCGAATTCTTCTTGGCTGATCTCTTCTGTAAAAGTATCTCGAACTGTTTCCGTAAATCTAAACTTGGTCTTAAACATATATCCCTGAATATTTAGATCGAGCATGAGATGAGAGGTAAGGGCAAACTCTGTTATAAATCCCGTCATCAAAGTAAAATTATCCTGGGGCCTATACTGCGTGTTGAAATCATAGTCAACGGCGAGTATTCGATTGACATTTCTTTCCTTTATGGTAAAATTAGCTGGCAAGATATCAAAAGAGGTTAGGCCAATTTGGAATTTGGGGATTATGGCCCATCTTTTCCATCTCTTAGCAAAAGAAAACCCAGCATAGGGATGGACATTCACATTTAAAGGTTGGTAATAAGGGGGAAGGAACTCAGAACGGACAATGTAATTTTCGCCATAGCGCTCTTGCAGTGTCGCTATCATCTCCCTTTCCCTTTCCTCTCTGCCTTGAAAGGGAACAAGTTGTAAGGTCAGATTGAGACCAATATTGTTGAAAAGTATATTGAGGTTGATGGCTTGCCAGAAGACCTGTTGATTTTCGTACTCAATCAGATTGTCCGTAATGTCCCCCGTTTTCAATTTTGTAAGCGGAAATGCAACACCCACATTAGTGCGAATGGCGGACCCACGTAAGGCTTCATATAATCTTCCTTGTCCACAAGCTATCTCCGCACTAAACAAGCCTATCAAGATTAAAATCTTTATTCTCATCGTAAATCCACCTTTACGGAAGTGCCCACTAATGCTCTACCATCTGATAGGCCAATCTCTACTTCAAACTGGTAATCGCCACGCTCAGGAGGCGCCACCATGAGCATCAAATCCACGGTCCAATCGTTATTGATCACATCCCAAAATCTATTGGATAAAGCCAGATCAAACTCTTCAATGGGGATAAAATCCGTGCCTACCAAGACATTGAAGTACGCATTGATAGCGGCCCCTGCGGGATGATCATCATCAAATTCGTTTAGGGTCGTAATGCTAATTGAGGTAATGCTGTCTATGGGACTGTACTCTTCCACAGGTGGACAATGACAGTCGTAAGCATAGGCAGAATGAACAAACAGGGTAGGGCTATTGCGAAAACAAGTATTCTCGCTCCGCTGTACTTGTACCCTCAATCCAAAGGCCGTTTTTATAATTTGACCACTAGTATCCACTACGGGTGATAGCCCACTGTTGTCAAGATTGTCTATGGTAAGGCTACAATGTGTGTATCCTAGAAAGGTGGTTTCCAGACAATCACAACAAGCGATAAAGAAATTGACCGCAAAGGGAATCAATAAAACAACCAGTACTTTTTTAATTTTCATGCTTTAATTTTTAAGCCAAGGCATTTACATATTTTCTGCAGCTTCAATCAGTTGTTTGAGCTCTGCTTTGTAGCCATGCTCATCCGTAAGAGCGATGCTATCCAACCAACGCTTGATGTCTGTAAAATTAGCGGCTTCTTTATAAGCAGAATCAGTCAAGAGCATAGAAAAGGCAGCAATGCTTGATGTAAACTTCATAAAATCAGAGGCTTCGTCAAAGGAATGGCCCTCGTCAAAAATGGGGAGCTCCATGGGTATGCTCGAATCTTGATCTGGCAATTTATAGCGAAAGTCAATGGTAAAAGTAGGTTGGTTTTCCTGTGGTGTATTTTTGGGGATGATCTCATAAAGCGCTGTGATATTTTGATCTGCTCCAATTTCCCCAGCATCCTTATCATCATCTTCAAAATCCTCTTGATTCAAGACGCGATTTTCATAACCAATGAGGCGATAGGCTTCAACCTGTTCTGGATTAAATTCGACCTGAACTTTAACATCC
>JBCBDH010000618.1:0-4051 GCA_038529855.1 Bacteroidota bacterium
CCACGCATAGAAATGGGTTCTCTACTTGTGAAAGCACTTTGTCCATTCCATCCATCACCACCAAAATGAAAACGCTCAAAAGGCGATAGGGGATCATCCTTTCGATAATGACTGAGCATACCAAATTTAGCTGCGGCCCTTAAAGTGAGTTTAGGGCCTAGCGGAATGTATTTTTCTGCATCCAAGCGCCATTTATGGTATTCCAGCATCTTAAAGGAATCGCTGTTTCCTTTTCGGAATAGAGAATAGGGAGGGGTTAATTGGATGGTCAGGGTGACATTGGAGCCATTGCGTGGAAAGATGGGATGATCCAAGGTTGATCTTCGAATTTGCTGTTGAAGAAAGATATTGTAAAAGACACCATCGCTGAGTAAGCTGCCATCTTCGAGTAAGAAATCATTGGTTTCCCAGTTATTTAAACTTAAGCGATTGAAATGTAAGCCCGTTGAGGAGACAAAATAATCGTCTGGAAATTTTAAACGTGTTGCTAATTGTACAGAAGCACCCAAACGTCGAAAGTAATGCTCTACCGCTTCATTTTCGCTGTCCTCGTAAGCACGTCGGTTATGAAAAATAGCAAAGGTAAGTGCATTGGGCTTTTTACCGCCTAGCCAGGGTTCAGTGAAGGACATATTATAAGCCTGATAATTAGCCCCAGTGCTCTGAGCGCGGAGAGATAGTTGCTGTCCATCGCCACGAGGGGTAGGGGTCCAGCCATCGGTTGACAGCGCTTTTCGCAAGGAGAAATTGTTGAGCGAGATTCCTGCGGTTCCAATGAGTCGATTGGAGGAGGGGTCCCAGCCAGCAGATAGTTCGAGCTGATCACTCATTTGTTCCTCCACTACATATTCGATATCTACAGTACCACTCGCTGGATGTATTTCCGTTTTTACCTCTAGCGATTCTGGTTTGAAATAACCCAGACTGATGATTTCTCGTTGGGAACGAATCAGGTCAGCCCTGCGGAAAATCTGGCCAGGGCGGGTTCTTAGCTCGCGTCGAATGACGGCTTCAGAAGTAGAGGTATTGCCACTGATGCTTACCTTTCCGATTCTGGCCAATGGTCCTTCCTGTAAGCGAATTTCCAAATCAATCGAGTCTCCCTCTATGGCGGTTTCTACAGCTTCTGCCCTAAAAAATAAATGCCCGTGATCCATGTACAAGCTGCTAATGTCCCGACCTTCCATGCTGAAGTGTAGTCGCTCCTCCAACAATTGTTGGTTGTATACCTCTCCCTTTGACAAGCCCAGCACCTCGCCCAGCACCTCGTCGCTGTAGCGCTGATTGCCCTTCCAACTGATTGCACGAAAATAATAGGGCTGTCCCTCTTCAATTTCCAGTTCGATTTGCCACTTCCCGTTTTCATCTCGCCAGGTACTGTCCTGAACAACTCGCATATCTCGATAACCCAGTTCATTATACTGATCAATAATGGCAGTTTGATCCGCTTTAAAATCAGCTTCTACCAACTTAGAACTGTTGAGAAATAGAATTTGCTTGCGCGTATTGCGCATCAGCCGACGGAGTTTTCGATCGCTGATGGCTGTATTGCCTCTGAACTGAATATCAGCAATGCGAGCTTTTTCACCTGTTTGTATATGAAAGTGTAGTGTTTGTGCTTGATCGTTTTGGGCTTTTAGTTTCATCTCGATGGTGGCATCGGGAAAAGCTTTCTCTGCTAAAAAGTCGCTAATCAATAATTCTGAAAAGGCCCTTGCCTGTGGATTGAGCATCATCCCTTCCCGCAGATGAGGCCTCAACTGCTTGGTCAGGTCTTCTTTCCATGCCCTCTTTAGGCCATGCAACTCAAATCCAGACAGGCGTGGGCTTTCAAGCACTACTATCTTTATCCAAATTAAATCCTCGAGTACGCTATCTTGCTCGATGCGAACGTCAGAAAATAATTGCTGATTATACAATGCGCGGAGCGATCGGGCAAATGCAAGCTGTGGATCGTTTAAGCTCTGTCCTATGGCTAAACCACTAATGCTGATGATGGCCTCCCGATCCGTATAAACTTGTCCATTCACTTCGATTCCCGCTATCTCAAATGGATTATGCTGGGAGATCGACCCTCCAGTTTGGCCCAATAAGAGCCCTTGCATCATCATCCAACTAAGGATGACTGCTTGCCAATTTTTCATACCATGTCAATTTTATCAGCCTTGCTCTTTAGGTAAATAATCCTCTACCCTTTCCCGTGTATAGGAAAGGTCCAATGTGTAATTTCAGGCTAAGGATGTTGAAAGTTTCAGGCTATCCCGCTTTGGCGGGCGATTTGATGATCACAATTGATATAAAGTGTCGAGAGGGAACAAAGGGGTTGGTTAGGGCTTAAAATATATTTGAAGCCCCTGTACCAAGAGGAAGCTTTCAGCTATAACAATGTTACAGCTGAAAGCTCATCTATTCGCTAAAACTCAATAATTTTTTCAATGGTCTGTTGAGCTTGTAAAGCAACCGTAAAGGTCTTTTTACTAGCGCCGTCTACTTTGACAGGGCTCACGATGACCTCATAGGTGTCAGGCATTAATAAGAAGCTGCGGGGATTTTTTTCTGGATAGGCATATATACGCCCACTGGCCACAGATTTTTTTGGCTGTGTAGAATAGATGTTGACGGTTGCATCGCAAAGCTTTCCCTGGTGCATCGCCTTGATTTGAAGCGTAGCACTTTCAAAATTATGGGCTAATTCCGTAACCTTTTCTGGCTCGACCACCACATTGCTAAAAGTCTTGGTCATCTCCGCTCCTTTTATTTTGATCGATTTAATCTGGACTTCGTATGTGCCAGGTTGAACTTCGTTGATTTTTGGATTTGTATTTTCTGATCGATAAGTTCTTCCTCCAGCTAATCTTTTTCCAGTAGTCATATCTTTGATGTTTACCGTTACATCGTAAAGTTCATCATTGGCGGTAACGCGAACGGCTATTTTGCCCGTACTAAAATTGAGGGTATCTACCTGATTTTGATCCGCTTGGATGATGATGTCTTTTAGTTCGATGACTTGATTACTTTTCGTACCAATCAAACTAGCTTTTGCCCTGTAATTGCCTGGCTCCAATTCGACATTAACTGGATTGCTTCTAGGCCCTGTATAGCTTCTTTTGAGAATAAGTGGCTTTTCAGTTCCTTTTTTATAGATCTCTACTTTGGCATCTACCTTTTCTCCATTTCTTTGACAAAGCAGGGATAGCTGTCCGAGATTAAAATTAATCGTGTCTTTGGTGATTTGTCCCTCCTTGATGAGGAGGCCGTTTATTAATACCTGATCAAGACCATTGGAATTAGCTGATTTTCCTCTGACGGTATAAGTACCAGGAGGAAGCGCTATTTGAGCTGGGTTTTTATCGGGCTGATCAAAACTGCGAGCTGATTTGACATAAGCGCTTCGCGATTGGCTGATTATTCTTAAATCCATATCATAAAGTTCATCCCCTTTTGTACAAAGCAGTGATAAGCTAATCGGTAATTCCTCTGGTGCTTCGCTGACAGACTGTAAGGCATCGGCTAGTTGTTGGCCATCTTTGGCATCAAGGTACTGCCCTTCGGAAGCTTCTGCTGCACATTGCAAAGCACTTTTCTCCGTATCTGCTAGATCAAATCCTATAATGTGAAGGACAAAGTCAATACCTTCTGCCTTGGCCTCATTCACCAATTGGCAAAGATCACCAGAGCAAGTTTCGATGCCATCGCTGATGAGGATAATACGAGCAGCAGCTTGCTCCTTTCGCAATTGGTCAATGACCAAGCGGGCGGAAATGGCGAGGGGTGTTTTTCCCAGTGGTTTAATTTGAGTCAGTTGATCGATGAAAGCCGATTTATTGTTATGGGTGGGTGAAAGGATGTATTCTACATCATTGCAATCGCCCTTTTTGCGATGACCATAAGCCACCAATCCAATGGCTTGCTCATCGGGGAATTGACCAACTAGATCATTGAGTACTTTTCTGGCCAGTTCGATTTTGGTCACCTTGCCAATTTTTCCCCACATGGAACCACTAGCATCCAGGATGAAGATGATGGGTTTTGGTGTGGTCTCGTTCTCTTG